>JAYVLW010000048.1:0-4156 GCA_043759315.1 Myxococcales bacterium | reverse complement strand
CGCTCGTGGTCGTCGCAAAGGCGAAGAGCAGCGAGGCATGAGCCGCGTCGTCGGCATCGACCTCGGGACCACGAACTCGTGCGTGGCCGTGATCGACGGTGACGCGGCCGTGGTCATCGCCAACTCGGAAGGCGCGCGAACCACGCCGAGCGTGATCGGCTTCGCGCAGTCGGGAGAGCGCCTGGTCGGGCAGGCCGCGCGCCGTCAGGCGATGACGAACCCCGAGAACACGATCTATGCGGTGAAGCGGCTGATGGGCCGCAAGTACGAGGACGAGGAGGTGCAGCGCCACCTCATGACGTGCCCGTACGAGATCGTCGCCGCCGAGAACGGCGACGCGCACGTGCGGATCCGGGGCCGCGACTACTCGCCGCCCGAGATCAGCGCGCTCGTGCTCGGGAAGATGCGCCAGACGGCCGAGGACTGGCTCGGTGACCAGGTCACCGAAGCGGTCGTGACGGTGCCCGCATACTTCGACGACGCGCAGCGCCAGGCCACGAAGGACGCCGGCCGGATCGCCGGCCTCAACGTGCTCCGCATCGTCAACGAGCCCACGGCCGCCGCGCTCGCGTATGGCGTGGAGACCGAAGGCGCCCAGCGCGTCGCGGTCTACGACCTCGGCGGCGGCACCTTCGATATCTCGATCCTCGAGCTCGACGACGGCGTGTTCCGCGTGCGGTCCACGGCCGGCGACACCTTCCTCGGTGGCGAGGACTTCGACAACGCGATCGTCGAACACCTGTTGAGTACGTTCGCCGCCGCGAACCGCGGCATGGACCTGCGCGGCGATCGCATGGCGCTGCAGCGGCTGAAGGAGACGGCGGAGCGCGCGAAGATCGAGCTCTCGAGCGCGTTCCAGACCGAGATCAACCTGCCGTTCCTCGCGGCCGGCGCGGATGGACCGCGCCACTTGCAGACGATGATCCAGCGGGAACAGCTCGAGCAGCTCGTCGAGCCGCTCGTGCAGGCATCGCTCGAGCCATGCCGGCGCGCGCTCACCGACGCCGGGTTCGGGCCCCAGGACATCGATGTCGTGATCCTCGTCGGCGGCCAGACGCGCATGCCGCGGATCCAGTCGCTGGTCGCGGAGATGTTCGGCAAGGAAGCGAGCCGCCGGGTCAACCCCGACGAGGTCGTCGCGATGGGCGCCGCGATCCAGGGCGGTGTGCTCACCGGCGAGGTGCAAGAGGTGCTGCTGCTCGACGTGTCGCCGTTGTCGGTGGGCGTCGAGACCGCGGGCGGCGTGTTCACGCGCCTGATCCCGCGCAACACGGCGCTGCCCGCGCGCGCGACGGAGGTGTTCTCGACGACGGTCGACAATCAGCCGTTCGTCAACGTTCACGTGCTGCAAGGCGAGCGCGAGATGTCCGCCGACAACAAGTCGCTCGCGAACTTCGAGCTCACCGGGATCCCGCCAGCGCCGCGCGGCGTTCCGAAGATCGAGGTCGCGTTCGATATCGATGCGGACGGCGTACTCAGCGTATCGGCGCGCGATCACGGCACGGGGCGCGTCCAGCGCATCACCGTCACGCCCTCGACCGGCCTGTCGGAGCACGACATCGAGCGGCTGGTCAACGAGGGCAACGAGATGGCGGAGAGCGACCAGGTCCGTCGCCTGATCGCCGACGCGCGCAACAAGGGTGAGGGCCTGCTGTATTCGTCCGAGAAGGCGATGGCCGAGTTCGGCGCGTTGCTGCTGCCGGAAGACCGCGACTTTCTGGTCGGCGAGCTCGCGGAGTGCCGCGCCGCGATGGAGACCGAAGATCTCGCGCTCGTCCAGGATGCCGTGGAGCGGCTCGAGGTGTCGGCGCAACGCATCGGCGAGGCGATCTACGCGGCGGCGGATCCCTCCGGTGGGCCGGGCAGCTAAGGTCATCCATGGCGCGCAAGAAACGGGACTACTACGTGGTGCTCGGCGTCTCGCGCGAGGTCAGCGAGCTGGAGATCAAGCGCGCCTTCCGCGAGCTCGCACGCAAGTACCACCCGGACGTCAACTCCGACGACGCGGGCGAGAAGTTCCGCGAGATCAACGAGGCGTACGCGGTGCTCTCCGACAAGGAGTCGCGCGCTCGCTACGATCGCTGGGGGCACCCGGATGATGGGTCGAGCGGGTTCTCCGCGGTGGTCGATGCCGCGCAGGACATCATCAACGACGTGTTTCGCCGACGGAAGGCCAAGGCCAAGGGCAAGGACATCCGCTACACGCTCGAGGTCACCTTCGAGGAGGCGGCGTTCGGGGTGAGCAAGACGATCACGCTGCCCGATCCTTCGACCAGCCGCGTCCGCGAGCTGACCGTCGTGATCCCCGCCGGGATGAAGGAGGGCACGGTCAAGACCATCAAGGGCGAGGGCGAGCAGGGGAAGGGCGGCGCCACCAATGGCGACCTCCACGTCCAGATCCGGATCGCGGACCACGCGGTGTTCAAGCGCGATGGTCTCGATGTCCGGAGCGAGCTCACGATCTCGTTCGCGCAGGCCGCGCTCGGCGACGTCTGCGAGGTGCCCACCCTCGACGGTGACGTGAAGATGCGGATTCCCCCCGGCACGCAGCCGGGAGGGGTGATGCGACTCCGCGGCAAGGGGGTCCCCCAATCGGCCGGGAAGACCGCGCCGCGCGGGGACCACCTGGTCACGATCCAGGTCGAGGTCCCGACGGAGCTGACACCGCGGCAGCGCGAGCTGATCGAGGAGCTCGGGCGCAGCGGGGGCCAATCGCCCGGCGGAGCGCCGGCTGGGAAGAAGCGCCTGCTCGATCGGGTGCGCTCGCTGCTCGACGAATGACGCGCTGGCTCCTCGTGGCGCTGTGCGCGTGCGGTCCCAAAGCTCCGCAGAGCGGCTGGGTCGAGCAGGAGGCGCGCCCGGGCGAGCACCACGCGACCGTCGGGGGAGGAGGTGCGATCGATCCGCAGCTGGTCGCGATCGATCTCGCGCAGATCGACGCGCTCGACGAGGGCACCGTGCTCTCCGCCCTCCAGCGCGCCGGCGATGCGGCGCCGGCCGCACGGCTCGCGCTCCGCGCGGCGCGGCTCGCGTACCACCGCGGAGATGGCGCCGAGGCGCGGGCGCTCCTCGCACGTGCCAGCTCCGCCGCCGACGAGCCGAGCGTGCACGCGGAGCTGAGCGCGCTCGCGACCGTCCTCGCCGCGCCACCGGTCGTGCCCGGTTCGGTCGCCGTGCTGTTGCCGCTGACGGGGAGGTTCGCGGCGATCGGCAGCGAGCTCAAGATCGCGATCCAGCTCGCGCCCACCGCCGGCACCACGTGGCTATTTCTCGACACGCGCGGCGAGCCCGATGGTGCGATCGCGGCGGTCGATGCGGCGATCGCGAAGGGCGCCGTGGCGATCCTGGGGCCGGTCGGTCAGCGCGAGGCCATCGCGGCGGCGCGCGCCGCCTCGCTGCACCAGATCCCGATCGCGCTGCTCGCGCCGGCCGATGGCGGGGATCCGGCGGCGGGCGTGTTCCGGCTCGTCGACTCGGCGGCCGACGAGGGGCGGGCCGCCGCGAAGCTCGCCGCCGAGGACAGCTTCCCCACGGTCGGGGTGTTCGCACCGCGCGACGACCTCGGCGCGGAGGCGGCGGAGGCGTTCGTCGCCGAGGCGCAGCGGCTCGGCCTCGCGGTGACGGGGCAGGGCACCTACGATCCGACGAGCGGCGACCTCGAGGCGGACGTCAAGACGTTCCTGAACCTCATCCCGGCGCAGAACCCGCGCCTCGCGGCGCACCTCGCGCGGGCGAAGACCACGCGCATCGGGTGGACCACGTTCTCTCCGGACATTCCCTACTCGCTGCTCTACATCCCCGATCGCTACGACCGCGCCGCGATCGTGGCGGCGTTCCTGCCGTACTTCAACGTCGAGCTCCGCACCACCGAGTTCCCCGATCCGGATCGCCTGCGCCGCAAGCACGGCGGCCACCTGCCACAGGTGGTGCAGCTGGTCGGCGGTGCCGGCTGGAATCATCCGTCGCTGCCGATCCGCGGCGGCGAGGCCGTGCAGGGCGCGATGATCCTCGATGCGTTCGTCGGCGATCTCGCGGGCGACGCGGGCGCGCAGTTCGCGGCTGCGTTCCAGGCGCGCGCGGGCCGCCCGCCGAGCAGCGCGGCGGCGCAGGCCCACGATGCGGCGGTCCTCGTCGCGCGCGCACGGGCCGAGGCCGC
>JAYVLW010000047.1:0-3959 GCA_043759315.1 Myxococcales bacterium | reverse complement strand
CGCGGCCGAAACCGGTGCGTGCTCACTGCTTCGCGACGAGCGCCGCGATCTGCGCGCGCGTCTCGAGCGGGATCGATTCGAACAGCACGCCGAAGCCCTTCGGCAGCGTGACGTTGCCGTTGTCTCCTGGCAGCTCGCAGTCATCGGCGCGTTGCCACAGCACCCAGCCGACCGCATCGATCGCTCCGATGCCGCGAACCTCGAACTTCACGGCGACTCGCGACAACAGGGGCAGGGTGGGGCCGGAGATGAACGCGCCGTTGGTCGAGAGGTCGCGCACCACCGCGGGGAACCGCTTGCCGATCGTGCTGCCATCCGCCTCGACCCGCTTGAAGACGGCCGCGAGGTTGGGGTGCAGCGTCATCGGCACCTGGCCGATCGACTCCACGATGGCGGGCGAGTTGACCACCAGGCGCGCTGCACGACGATGCTCGGACGACGACATCGGCGCCTATCGTACCCGGGTTCCAGGGGGAACGTCGGCATCGACCGCCGAAAGTCCGAGGATCGCCTCGTCACCGGCGGCGAGGATCATCCCCTCCGACATCAGCCCGGCCATCTTCCGCGGCGCCAGGTTCGCAACGACGATCACCTGCTTCCCCACGAGTGCCTCGGGTTTGTAAGCAAGGGCGATGCCCGCGATGATCGTCCGGGGCTTCGCCTCGCCGAGGTCCACCGTCAGGTGAAGCAGGCGGTCCTTCTTCGGGACAGCCTGTGCGGTCACCACTTTCCCGACACGCAGCTCGAGCTTCGCAAAGTCGTCGAACGTGATCGGACCGGCTGGCGCTGCCTCGGCTGCCGGACTCGCCGTGTCTGGTTTTTCGACCTTGTCAGCCTTCGCGGGCTTCGGGGCGGGGGCGGCTCCGGCGGCGTACTCGCCGGCGACCGCGGCGACGATCGCCGCCTGCATCGGCTCGTCGAGGCGCGGGAACAGCACGCTGGTCGTCGCGTCGGTCGCGAGCACCGACGGTGCCGTCGGGAACACGCGCCCTTCGGCCCCCACGGGCCAGCGCGGCGGGGCGGCGTCACCGAGCCAGCCGAGCAGCGTGGTCGACGTCGCCGGCAACACCGGTGCGATCATCTGGCCGATCGTCCACAAGCTGCGCTGCAGGCACCACAGGGTGTAGGCGAGCTGCGGATCCTTCGCCTTCGCCATCGCCCACGGCTGCGTCTGATCGATGTAGCGGTTCGCCTGACCGATGAACTTCCACAGCTGCTCGAGCGCCTTGCTCGGCGCGCAGGCCTCGAGCTCGCGGGCGACCGCGTGGATCGCCTGGTACGCGTGGACCTCGAGCTGCCAGTGGGGGTTCTCGCCCTTCGTGAACAACGCCTCGTCGGGCGCCGGCGGGTGCTCGGCGGCGAACTTGCCGATCAGCGTCAACGAGCGGTTCACGAGGTTGCCGAGGTCGTTCGCGAGATCCGCGTTGAACCTGCCGAACAACGACTCGAACGTGAAGTCGCCGTCGTTGCCGAGCGGGACCTCGCGCATCAGGTAGTAGCGCATCGCATCGATGCCGATCGGGCGACCGAGCGGACCCACCGCGAGCGCATCCGACAACGTCACGGGATCGATGCGCGTTGCCGGCATCGACTTCGAGATCTTCTCGCCGCGCACCGTCCACCAGCCATGCGCCAGGATCGACGTCGGCAGCGGCAGCCCTGCCGCCATCAGGAAGGCCGGCCAGTACACGCTGTGGAAGCGGAGGATGTCCTTGCCGATGAGGTGGATCGCGTGCGGGAAGTACCGCCGTGCATCCGCGCTCTCGAGAGAGCCGTCCTCGGGGCAAAGATCAGAGTAGTAGTTGGTGAGCGCGTCCATCCACACGTAGATCACGTGTGACAGCCCCTCCGGATCGGGCTCCGGCGTCGGGATGCCCCACGCGAAGCTGGTGCGTGAGATCGACAGGTCGCGCAGCTCCTCCTTCTCGAGAAAGCTGACGATCTCGTTGCGGTACGCCGTCGGCCGGATGAACTCCGGGTTCGCCTTGATGTGTGCGAGCAGCGGCTGCGCGTACTTCGACAGGCGGAAGAACCAGGACCGTTCCTTGTCGATCCACGCCACCGGCTTCTTGTGCACCGCGCAGTTCCAGCCGTCCGCGTCCTTCACGAGCTGGCTCTCCGTGTAGAACGCCTCGCAGCCGACGCAGTACCAGCCTTGATATGTCGCCAGGTAGATGTCGTCGGGGTTTCGTTCGCGGATCCGGGTCCACAGCGCCGCGACCACGCGCTTGTGCTTCGGGTCGGTCGTGCGGATGAACCGATAGCCGTCGATCCCGAGGGCCTTCCATGTCGCGTCGAAGCGCGGCGCGACCTGATCCACGAGCTGCTGCGGGCTCAGCCCGCGCTTCGTCGCCGCTTCCTCGACCTTCTGGCCGTGTTCGTCGGTCCCCGTCAGGAATCGGGTGTCGTCACCGCGCATCCGGTGAAACCGCGCGAGCGCGTCCGCGACGATCGTCGTGTAGGCGTGCCCGAGGTGGGGCACGTCGTTGACGTAGTAGATCGGTGTCGTGATGTAGAAGGGCGTGGTCATTCGGGCTTGTAGTGGTCGGAGCTCGGGTCATCGGTGGGGCCGAGGTCATCGTCGTCGGCGCCGATCAGTGCCTCGTCGATCGGCGGTGGGAGCGCGGTCGGATCCTGGGGCGCCGCGTCGTCCGCATCGTCCGCGTCGGTATCCTCGGCGTCGGGCTCTCGCGCGTCGCGGCCACCGGAGCGTTCGCTCTTCTCGCGGGGCGGCTGGTTGCCCGCCGGGAACAGTGGCTTGACCTCGGTCGCGGGCAGCACCTCGGTATCGCCGAACCCGTAGGACACGCGAATGCGCTGGCGCAGCACGTCGACCTCGACCACGCGGCCCTCGCCGCGTGGCGAGATCACGCGCTTGCCGAGCTTCGGCAGCCCCTTGCGCATCTCGGCATAGCCCTGCTGCTCGTAGACGAGGCAGCACTTGAGGCGTCCGCACTGACCGGCGACCTTCGTGGGCGACAGGACGAGCCCCTGGTCCTTCGCCATCTTGATCGAGACCGGGACGAAGTCCGGCATCCAGGTCGTGCAGCACAGCGTCAGCCCGCACGAGCCGATGCCGCCGACCGCCTTTGCCTCGTCGCGGACGCCGAGCTGTCGCAGCTCGATGCGCATCCCTGTGACGGTTCCGAGATCCCGCACCAGGTCACGCAGGTCCAGGCGCTCGTCGGATGTGTAGTAGACGTTCAGCTTGCCGCCGCGACCACGCTCGCCGGCAAGCTCGACGCGATACACCTTGAGCGGGAGTCGCATCTGCGCCGCGGAGTCCTTCGCGGCGCGCAGGGCCTTCGCGAGCTCGGCGTCGCCATCACGCTCGCCCTGGAGATCTCCCGCGTGGGCGCGACGGATCACGCGGCGAAGCTGGCGATCGCGCGTCGAACGGCGCGCCGGGGGAGCAGCCGCGGTGGCAAGGCGCGGCCCGCGATCGCTGTCGACGATGAGCTTGTCGCCAGTCGCGTAGTCCACGTCCGCGGCATCGCACCACTGGATGCGGCCGCCGATCACGAACCGCACGCCGACCACGCTGACCACGTCCTCACCGAGCTGCACCGTTCCGCCCGCGAGCAGTGGGAACGTCACCGGATCGAGGTCGCCGGGTGGAGCATCCGCGGGCCAGCCTGACCCGAGGACGACCTCCTTCGGCGGGCCATCGTCGTCGATGCCCCAGCGCTCGCTCGACGTCTCCGGCACGACTTCGTCGAGGTCGTCGGCCTCGCGCTTGCGCGGCGCCTGGGCGAGGCGCGTCGTGGGAGCCTCGTACGGCGTCGCGGCGATCGCGGCGGCCATCGCGGCCTCGCTCGCCTGCTCGGCCTCGCGCGACTCGCCGCCATCGATGATCTGCGCGTTCCGCGGATCGTCGCTGCGCTGGCGGTCGCCGCCCCGTTGATCGCGACCGCGCTGTCCGCGGCCGCGTTGCGGATCACCGCCGCGCTGACCACCGC
>JAYVLW010000046.1:0-8125 GCA_043759315.1 Myxococcales bacterium | reverse complement strand
GCATCGGCACCTCCCGATCCACCTACCCGGCGAATTCTTGCAGCAGCTGCTGCCCAATTGTGCAACGGCTCGTTGCACAAACGACCGGCGTACTCAGGCGCTGTCACTCCCGAGCGAAACGCGATCGGAGGTAGCATGCGGCCGTGCCGTCGCCGAAGATCGCGAGGGAGATCGCGCGGTACCTGCGTACCGGAGACACCGATATCGACGCCCGGGCATGGCCGGGCGACATCTTCGAACGCGGGAAGCGCCAGCATGCGGACCTGCATGAAGCACTCGTCCGCGAGGTGCGTCGGCTAGCCAGCGGTCGAGCTCACTCCCCCGTTCCCGCGAACGTCGGGATCGAGTTCACGCGCGCCAAAGTCGAGCCGATGGTGCGGGGCCTGTTCCGGCGCGACGAGCAGGACCTGGTACTCGCGACTCTCGAGAAGTCGGTCGTCTACGTCACGACCGAGACGATCGAGTCCATCTTGTGGAACGAGAGATGGGAACGGTCGGCGTGGGACCTCGCGAACATGTACCTTCTCAGCGTCGGCGCGAAGCTACTCGGCAAGAAGGCCGCGCGGATCGTGGGGATGAGCGAAGAGACCACCTGCTACGTGGCGGCCGACTACTTCACCGAGGACGACCTGTTCGCCGATTTCATCGTTCACGAGGCGGCGCATATCTTCCACAACTGCAAGCGGCGCACGGTTGGGTTGCACGAGACCCGGCGCAAGGAGTGGCTGCTCGACATCGAGTTCACCAAGCGCGAGACGTTCGCTTACTCGTGCGAGGCATACGCACGCATCGTCGAACGCGCGAAGAGCCGCACGGAGCGTCGCGACCTCGCAGCCGAGTACGGCTCGAAGCGACGAATCTCGGCGGATCGCGTCGATCCGAAGGAGGTGGCCAGCATCGTTGCGGAGGCGGCGAATGCACGGAACGGCTGGAAGACGATCCTCGCGCGCTGCGCCCCGATCGCGAGGCCGCGGACGATCGCGCAGGTCATCCGCGATCTGAACGCGGATGCTTCGACGACGGAGCGCGTGTGATCCTCGTTCGGAACGGATTCTCTCGACACTGTCGCAAAACTCGGGCGTCTTCACCCGACCGAGATTTTCAGACACTGTCTGAAGAATCTCGCGGTGCATAGCCGGTTCACGGTTGCCGGTTACGGACGGGTCCACTCGTACAGGCGACGCGCTGCATCGCGAAACTCGACCCGGAGCTGCACGTCACCGCCCTCCGTTTCGTCCTCTGGTGACGACTCAGCCAATTTTGCAGCAGCTTGCTGCAAGAACTGGCAACGACTCGCCGACAAGCAGTTATCGGCGTCGCCGACCACGCGCTTTCGTGACTACGCAAGCAGCCCCGAGTTGTTCCACTGGGAGACCCAGGCCGCCGCGAGCGTCACGCGCCCCTCCGGACGTCGATACATCGAGAGCGCGACCACCGGCTGGTCGTTCTTCTTGTTCGTGCGTCCCGATCCTGATTCGAGCTTCGCGTTCCTCGGCCCGGTCACCTACGAGTCACATACGGGCGATCGCCCGATCGCGATCACGTGGCGACTCGCAACACCGATGCCCGCCGTCCTCTACGATCGATACGCCACCTTGCGCCCAGGATAGTGGAGTGGAATCGGCGGGCCGATGTTCGTTCGCCGAATGATCGGCGATGCGCTCGAGAGCGCCCGCGACCTCTGACTACCGCCGTGGTCTTGGGCGCTTCGACTTCGTGGCTGACGCGCGTGGCGTCCGGCCTGACGCTGCACGAGCACGCTCCGCGACGAAGCTTGAATCGTCGCCGAGGTGGATGAACATCCGGCCGCGAATCATCCCATCGTCCTCGATGACGCCCCAGGCGCGACCAGTACAGGGATGCCCGTCGTCGTCACCGTCGAAAGTGAACTCCACGAGCGGCTTGCCGTCGCGCGCTCCGAACCGACAGTCGATTCCGGCACTGATCACGATCATGCCGAAGCTGCCGATCGACTCGTCGTCGAACTTGATGAACGCGGGCTGCATCGTGTCGAGCGCGTCCGTGTCCCACAACTCGGTCGACGTGATCCTCCAGGCACCGCCGAACGCGGTGGCCGTCGTACGATCTGCGGCTGGCATGACGAGTTACGCGGCGCTACGCCGTGGCGACTGCGAAGTAGTGGTAGCCGATTGACACGCCCAAGTAGCGCGCAGTGGCCAGCGTCCGCGCCCGGGCCCGGGCCTTCTCGGCGTAGCCGACGATCATCTCGGGCGACGCACCGCGAAGATCGATGCGGCACCGGATGCTCTCGATGCGCTCGGCCGGCGCGATGTCCGGGTTGCGATCACGGCCGGTTCCGAGCGGCCCGCGATCTAGCAGGCTGCTGAGAAACCCCAGTCGGGGATCGACTCGCTGATCTGCTCCGGATACCTTCGGCGAATGCGTGGCTCCGACGACAAGCAGGCCTCGATGTTCTCGGTTGTTTCGCCGGAGCGCAGAATCCCGGCGGATCACCCGTTGCGGCGCATCAAGGCGATGGCCGACGAGGTCCTGGGCGGGCTCTCGAAGACGTTCGACGCCATGTACAGCAGCGTCGGGCGGCCATCGATCCCGCCGGAGCGCCTCCTCAAGTCGCAGATCTTGATGGCGCTCTACACGGTCCGCAGCGACCGGCAGTTCTGCGAGCAACTCGACTACAACCTGCTGTTCCGCTGGTTCCTCGACATGAATGCCGACGAGCCGACGTTCGACGCGAGCTCGTTCTCGAGAAACCGCGACCGACTGCTCGACCACGATGTGGCTGCGAAGTTCTTTGCCGCCGTCGTCGGGCAAGCTCGCTCGGCTCACCTGATGAGCCACGACCACTTCACCGTCGACGGCACGCTGATCGAGGCGATGGCTTCGCTCAAAAGCTTCCGCCGCAAAGACGAGAAGCCAGAGGACCGCGAGCCGCCCGATGATCCGGGCAATCCGACGGTGAGTTTCCACGGCGAGAAGCGCTCAAACGAGACGCATCAGTCGACGACCGACCCGGAAGCGAAGCTGGCGCGCAAAGGAAAGGGCAAGGAGTCGAAGATGAGCTTCTCGGCGCATGCCCTGATGGAGAACCGCAACGGACTGATCGTGGACTTCCGCGTCGAGGACGCAAACGGCTACGCCGAGCGTCGGACCGCGATCGCGATGCTCGACGACAACGTGGTCAAGGACCGCCGCATCACCGTCGGTGGAGATGCCGGCTACGACACGGCCGATTTCGTCCGGGACTGTCGCGCCATCAACGTCACGCCGCACATCGCGCAGACCCGAGATGTCCGACGACGATCCGCCGTGGACGATCGAACCACACGGCACGCTGGCTACTTGGTGAGCCAGCGCAAACGAAAGCTCGTCGAAGAGATCTTCGGCTGGATGAAGACCTTCGGTGGATTTCGTCGGACGCGCTTCAAGGGCCGACGCCGCACGCAGCTCGCCGCGACGATCGTCGCAGCGGCCTACAACCTGCTCCGCATCTGCAAGCTCCTACCGAGCCCGACATAGAACCGACGGGCCGACGCCGCCGCTGGACCCGGACTCTGGTCCTTGCGTCGTCGAGCCAGAGCTGGGACTCGAACCCTAACTGGGTTTTCTCAGCAGCCTGCTAGGCGACGAGTGAGCTTCGACATGTCGACACCTCCACGTTGGAGGATATCCGGCAGGTCTGACGTTGTTCGCAGGTCTCGACCGTGATCACCGGGGACTGTCAGCCACCTGGCCACCTCGGACTTCACCGCGACCGAGCGAGAAACCGAGAGTTCTGTATCACCCCTCGCCTCGAATGCGCGTCTGTGGTCGTAGGAGGATGGAGTCGAACCGGCCAATCCGCATCGGCTGCAGGAGCTACTTACGTGACATGCTACGAGCGGCGATTGCCTCGCGCGCGAGCTGCATTGCCGAGAGCGGCTTCGTGGTCGGTGCGCACCGCGCCAGGATCACCTTCCAACCGTTCCGAGCGTTCGCCGCCTCCGTGACGATGTTTGCCACCTCGACCGCGTCCACTCCCTCCGCGGAGATCCGCCGTTTCGAGGCGTACTCGGTCGCGAGCGCGCGACGCTCCGTGGGGCTCTTCGCGCGCGTGATGATGCGGGCGTAGGCCTCGCACGAGTAGGCGAACGTCTCGCGTTGCCGGAACTCGATGTCCAGCAGCCACTCCTTCGTGCGCGTCTCGCGGAGCCCGATCGTCCGTCGCTTGCAGTTGTGGAAGATGTGCGCGGCCTCGTGGACGATGAAATCGGCGAACGGATCGCCTTCGGCGAAGTAGTCCGGCGAGACGTAGCAGGTCGTCTCCTCGCTCATCCCGACGATGCGCGCGGCCTTCTTGCCGAGCAGTTTCGCGCCAACGCTGAGCAGGTACATGTTCGCGAGGGTCCACCTGGAGTGATCCCACATGTGATTCAGAAGGATCGACTCGATGGTGTCGCTCGTGACGTAGACGACGGACTTCTCGAACGTCGCGAGCACGATGTCCTGCTCGGCGCGCGCGAAGAGCCCGCGCACCATCGGCTCGACCTTGGCGCGCGTGAACTCGATGCCGACGTTCGCGGGCACCGGCTCGTGGGAGTGTCCCTTCGCGAGACGACGAATCGCATCGACGAGCGCGCCGCGAAGATCTGCGTCCTGAAGGCGTCCGCGCTCCATGAAGTCGCCCGGCCACGCCCGGGCATCCATATCGCTGTCCCCGGTACGGAGGTAGCGCTTGATCTCGTCAGCAATGTTCGGCGTAGGTTTAGGCATCGTTTCTTGCCGTCGTTCGGGGTGGCGCCTTGGCAGTCGTCGAACTGCCTGTCGTGGTCACGCGTTGGGAGTCGTAAACGATCGCCGGGCGAATTTTGCAGCAGCTGCTGCAAAATTGGTGATGGAGTCCGCAGCTGATCGCGAGCACCGACACCGGGAAGTCATATACGGACCGGGCCCGGCAATCGTGCAACGACCGTTGCACAATTGCCGATTCTTTCTTCGGGGGCCGGGGACAATGTGCCCGGCGTTGCGATCGGGGACGTGGCGCGGCAACCTGGGTCCCGTGACAATCAACGTCGACACGCCACTCACCGATGACGAGCTCGACCTGCTCGAGGAGCGGGGGCTCGACGTCCACCACGCTCTCGGCGTGATCCACGCCGTTGGCGTCGCGCCCGGCATGATCCCAACCCCGCAGTGGCTGCCGCTCGCGTTTGGGGACGCGCCACCAGATCAGACCACGATGGGGCTCGTGCTTCGCCTGTACAACGAGGTCCTCGGCATGCTCTCCAAGGGTCGGGAGGTCATGATTCCTGAGGCGGAGGACGAGGCTGCATGCATCGCGTTCGCCTCCGGTTATGTGGCCGCTGCGACACTCGACCCGGCATGGGTCGGACACACCGCGCGGTGGACGTTCGCCGCGCCGCTCGCGTTTCTCGCCGAGCGCCATGACCTGGTCCCGGCTGGATTCCTCGCCGAGGTTCCGGATCAGCAAGAAGCACGCAAGGTCGCCCTTCGAGATCTCGGCAAGCTGGTCTACGCGGCCTATCAAAGCTTCGCGAAGGATCGGCTCGCGACGGCCCACGCCGCGCATGCCCGCGCGACCACGGCACGCGTCGGGCGCAACGAGCCTTGCCCGTGCGGGTCCGGCAAGAAATACAAGCGCTGTTGCATCGAACGAACAACGTGATCGTTCACGACGGGTTGCCTCGAGCTGGTCGATCACTTCTTCCGATGGCGGACCTTCGTGCCGGCCGCCTTGGGCTTCGCAGCACGGCGCGTCTCGATGGCGTGGATCGTTCTCTCGATCTCCGCGACCAGAACTGGCTCCTTGGGCAGCACGGTGCGGTACTCCGCTGCCAGCACCTTGTTCGGCAGGTTCTCGAGCGTGTAGTGCGCGACAGCGCTGTCCCTCTCGGCGCACAGGATCAGTCCGACCGGCGGGTTCTCGCCCTCGACCATCCAGTGCTCGCGCGCGTAGTTCAGGTAGAGGTGCATCTGGCCGGCGTCCGCGTGCGTGAGCTTGTTGAGCTTCAGATCGATGATGACGAGGCAGCGCAGGCGCCGGTGGAAGAACAGCAGATCGATCCGGTACCACGCGTCCCCGACACGCAGCCGGCGCTGCCGGCCCACGAACGTGAAGTCGCCGCCGAGCTCGAGGAGGAAGCCTTCCAGCTTCGAGATCAACGCGGATTCGAGCTCGTGCTCTGAGTATTCGTCCTTGAGGTCGAGGAACTCGAAGAGGTACGGATCCTTGATCTCTTCCTCGGGCGTCATCGCGTCGTCTGGCGTCTGCTGCTGCCCTTTGCGCAGCATCACCGCCTTGTTCTTCGAGAGCGCGGTCCGCTCGTAGAACTGACTACCGATCTGCCGATCGAGTTGGCGAACGGTCCATCCGCCGCGAAGTGCCTCGCCCTCGTAGAAGTGGCGCGCCTGCGGGTTTCGGACGGAGAGCAGGCGCACGTAGGAGGACCACGGCAGGGGCAGAAGGCGCGCGACGACCGCGAGTTCGTTCCCGGCGAATTGTCCAGACGCTGTCTGGACTTTCCCGAGCGCTGGCACCGCGTCGAATAGTCCAGACGCTGTCTGGACTTTCTTGGCTGCAAACCCGGCGGATTTTCCAGACGCTGTCTGGAGAATCTCGCGATGCCCCAGATAGAAGGACTTCATCTGGAACAGGTTCGCCCGACCGTATCCACGCCCGAACCGAGCTTGCAAGTCGGCCGAAAGCCTTCGGATCAGCTCCTCACCGTACTCGGCGCGCGTGGCACCGTGCTGCTCCTCCTCGACGATTCGACGGCCCACGCTCCAGTACGTCGCCGTCATGATCGCGTTCGAGGTACGCACCGAGGCTCGCCGGCCCGCGTCGATCAACGAGACGACGTCCGAGAGCACGGCGTCGTAGCCCTTCACCACTCGTACGATACTGGTCTTTCTTCGCGTCACGATCCCTCCGGCAACTGTGCAAGCGGCGCTTGCACAATTGGACGCCGAGCCAGTGGACGCGTTGACCTGCTCGACAATTGCGCAAGCGGCGCTTGCGCAATCGGACGCCACGCCAGAATGCGCGTGGTCCTGCTCGGCTTCTTTCGCTTCGTCGCCACTAGCTCGGCTCCTCCCCCAGACGCACGAACACCTCCCAGCGCAGGCCACGCGGCTCGAAGCCGAACGCGCTCACGCGGTACTCGGCTGCGCCGACGCGCGCCATGATGTCCGCGAGAGCGATCGGGCCGGACACGTCGAAGCCGCCCAGCTCGGAGAGGTTGCGGTATTCGACGAAACCCGCGTCGGTCTCGGGGCCGTCGGAGATCACGAGCTCGCCGAGCACGCGCGCGATGCTGATCCGCGTCGACTGCTTCACAGGAAGCGCGGCGAGCAGCTGCGCGAGTTGCACGGGCGTGATCCGCCGGATCGCGTCCTGATCGGTGTGCCGTGCAGGAAGCGCCGGTTCCTTGCGCTGAAGCTCGCCGGCCCACAGGCCCACGAGCCACGCGTGATACAGCTCGCGCACGTCCTCGGGCGGGACGCGCAGCGCGATCACAATCTCCGAGAGCGAGTGACGCTGCTCCAACCGCTCGAAGACGAGGGCCGCGAGCTCGCCCTTCGGCATCTCCGCCGCGCGGACCACCGCCTGCTGTGCGTTGCGCGGCGACCGCTGCTCCGCTTGCATCTCCTTCGCGAGTCGCTCGACGTCTGATGCCTTGAAGCGACGCACGCTCTTGTCGTCGATCGACGGGTGCAACCGCGTGCCTTCGAGGCGGCGCACGGTCGAGATGCTGACATCGAGACGCTTGGCCACGTCATCGCGCGTGAGCGCCGCCAGTTTCAGATCGTCATCGCCCTGCTTCGCGGATACGCGGGGCGGAACATGCAGCTTCGGCACCCCGAATTGATAACCTAACCCTCTGATCTCTAGCCGCCCGAGAAGCGCGCGGGAAATCACGACCATGTCAAAGGCAGGCCGTTGCCCCGCCAGTTCATGGGCTGTCACGCCTGGCGACAGGCCTTGGCAGACGGCGTGACACTCATCTGGCAGGCGCGCGCGTTCTACACCGCTTCTACCCCGCGCATTTGAGCACGAGCGCGGTACCTGAGGGTTCGCCTCCCGGTTCCTGAGCACGCACGTCGAGGGTCCATAGCAGAAGCCCTCGAGGAACTTGACCATTCAAGC
>JAYVLW010000045.1:0-3183 GCA_043759315.1 Myxococcales bacterium | reverse complement strand
GCGCGCGGACGCGATCGCCCGGGCACGCGACTACATCAAGCAGCTGTACCGCTCGATGTACGATCAGGGCGCGATCGCCGCGAACGACTGGGCGTCGCTGCGCGCCGCAGCGGCGACGCAGCTCGAGCTGCCACGCGATCTGCGGCCGAAGAACGCGTACAACCTGATCCGGCTGCTCGATACCGCGATCCGCTGGCTCGGCGGCGATCCACCCGACGTGCGCGTCTCCGAGGCGCTCCGACCGACGCTCCTGTCGATCAAGCGCGGCGAGGTGCCGATGCCGGAGGTGATGGCCCTGGCGCGCGAGCTGACGCCGCGGCTCGAGACAGCGCGCGCGACGAGCCCCCTGCCGAGGTATCCCGATGCGGCGGCGGCGGATCGCGTGCTACGCGGGGCGCGCGACGAAGCAGCGCGACGCTGGATCCATGCGGCACCGGGGCCGTGGGGCGAGGGGGCTCCCGATCCACCGGAGGCGAAGTTCGATGCGTGATCCGTGGTCCGTCCTGACTCCCCATCAACAGACCGTGGCGAAGGCGTTCCTCGTCGACCGCGAGGCCGAGCGCAAGCACCTCGTTGTCTATCTCTCGGGTGCCCACGCGTACGGGTTTCCGTCGCCGGATAGCGACCTCGATCTCAAGTGCGTGCACATCGCGCCGACGGCGTCGCTGGTCGGCCTCGATGTCGTCGACGATCCGGGTGATCGCATCGTGGTGGTCGATGGCGTGGAGCTCGACTATGGAAGCAACGAGCTCGCGCCGGTGCTGCGCGGCGCGATCAAGGGCAACGGTAACTACCTCGAGCGGATCCTCGGCGAGCTCGCGCTGGGCGGCGATGGAGCGCTCCTGGAGGAAGCTCGCGCCGTCGTGCGGCCGCTGCTGTCGCGCCGGTGCGCGCGTCACTACGCCGGGTTCGCGACGAGCCAGCTCAAGCTGTTCGACGAGAAGCCGACCGCGAAGCGCGCGCTGTACGTGCTGCGCACCGCGGCGACGGGAATCCACCTCCTCGCACGCGGCGAGCTGGTGATCGATCTCGAGCAGCTGCGGGATCATCTCCCGAACGAGGTCGACGAGCTGCTCTCGATCAAGCGCACCGGGGAGCGCACCGAGCTCGAGACCACGCACGCCGCGGAATGGCGCGGTCGGTTGGCGGAGGTCGTCGAGTCGATCGATCGGGGATGGCGCACCGCCGTGATCCCCACGGATCCGCCGGCGCCGAACATCGCGGCCGCGGACCAGTGGCTGCGCCGCGTGCGCAAAGACCACTGGGAGTAGGACGCCGTGTCGTCAGCGGTGACCATGACAGGAGCGGCCGCGGGCGCGTAGCCAGGCGGCGCACGCAATGGGATGATGCCGCGGTGAAGCCCCCATCGCTGGTGTCCATCACGTGTGCGATCGCGCTCGCTAGTTGTTCCAAGAGCTCGAGTGACAAGTCCGAGACTGGCTCTGCAGCGCCGCCCGCCGGATCCGCGAAGGTACCGACCGCGACCGTCGATGCGGCCGAGCCGACGGAGAGCGCGACCGTCATCGGCCCTAGCCGCTCGGCGAAGGGCACGCTCGAGGTCGCGGGTGCGATCACGGGAACCTTCGAGTGGAAGAAGCGGGATCAGAAGACCCCGATCAGTTGTGCGTGGGACGCGGCGAAGGAGATCGGGTCCTTCCACGTGGACCTGAGCGACGGGGCCGGCAAGGTCATCACGCTGGGGGTCGATGTGCCGACCGTCGACGTCGGCCTGCCCAGACTCGACGTGTCCTCGAAGGATCTGCCCGCCCCGCTCAAGACCTCGCTCGGCTTCAACGTATCCGGCGATGACACCGTGCTCATCACTGCGAAGTTCGACACCAGGCTTGGCGACGAGAACAAGCCCGACCTGACCATCAAGGGCACGCTCGAGGTCAGCTGCCCGCGAAAGAAGTAGTGCGCGGCGCCGTGAACTCCGACGTCGGAGCATCACCGGTGTTCACGACCTCGGACGGCTCGAAGACCATGACCTCGCATTCCTCGGCGGAGCCGGTGCGGTGCTCGATGCCGCGTGGCACGACCACCAGCTGCCCCGGCCCGAGCTCGACGACCCGATCGCGAAACTCGACCCGAAACACCCCGCGCCAGCACACGAACACCTCGTCGGCATCAGCGTGGCGGTGCCACGGAAACACGCCTCGCGTCTTCACGAGCCGCACGTCCTGGCCATTTGCCGTCGCGACCACCACGGGTCGCCAGTGCTCCGAGATCGCCGCGAACGAGTCCGCCAGGGTCACCGCTGTCGTCATCCTCTCGGCGTAGCACGGGAGATCGGCGCGCGCGTGCTGCAGACGGTGGAGCGCAAGTAGTGCCAGCAGCGTCTGACCCCGCTAGTCTCACGCCCGAATGAGGATCGTGGTCGTCTTCGACTCTGCCTTCGACTGGCCGCCGGAGCAGCATGCCGCCAGGATGGCGAAGGAAATCGCAAACCGGCGCAACGCCGAGCCCGAGATGCACTATCAGATCGCAAACTCGCTCAGAAAGAATGGCCATGACGTTCTGCTGTTCGGGATCAAGGACGATCCGCACGCCATGAGCAAGCAGCTTGGCGAGTGGAAGCCGGACCTCGTGTTCAATGCGACCGAGGCATTCCTCGACGACTCCAACCTCGACTATCTCGTACCTGCGTTGCTGGAAGCAGAGGGCTACCGCTATACGGGCGCGCCCCCACTGGCGTTGCTCGTCACGCGCAACAAGTCGATGAGCAAGAAGATCCTCGCGTTTCACGACATCAAGGTGCCGAGCTTCAGGTCGTTTCGCGCCGGCGAATCGCCAGACGAGAACACGGGCCTGCGGTTCCCGGTGATCGTCAAACCGCTCGCGGCCGATGCGTCCGAAGGCATCTCTCAAGCATCGATCGTTCACGACGTGAACGCACTACGAGAGCGGGTCGCCTGGATTCACGAGCGATTCGACCAGCCGGCCATCGCCGAGGAATACATCGAAGGGCGAGAGCTCTACGCGACGATGATCGGCAACGGTGACAACGTGGAGGTCCTTCCGGTCGTCGAGATGCTGTTCGACCAAGCGGGCTCGCGTCCCGAGGACCGCATCGCCACGCAAAAGTCGAAGTGGGATCTCGAGTATCGCAAGCGGCGCGGGATCCGGAACGTGTTTGCACGGAAGCTGGCGAAGGTTGCACATGAGCGGTTGTTGCGGACCTGC
>JAYVLW010000044.1:0-5296 GCA_043759315.1 Myxococcales bacterium | reverse complement strand
GGTGCCGAACGTGCCGAAGTCCTTGCCTCCGACGTTCGCGATCTTCTTGCCCTTGAGCGAGTACAACGTGCCGCGCGCGGCAGGCGATCCGCACGTGCTCGCGTTCAGGTAGATCGAGTCACCGGTCATGTGGACCTCGCCACACTTGAAATCACCGCGCGCGTACTTGAACGTGGCCGTGCGCTTCCCCGTCGTGACGTCCCACACCTCGGCGTAGCCCTTGCCGGCGGCCGCATCTCCGAGCAGCACCACGGCGATCATACCGGAGGCGTTCGTGGTGGCGTGGAGCGCCGCCATGCCGGGCAGGATCTTCGTCGTCATCGTCTTGCAGTCCGCGCCGGTGCAGACCTTGAGCTCCGGGTTGATCATCTCGACCCGCGCACCAGTGCGATTCGCGAGCGGTGGCTCGGCGAGTCGCGACAGCTTTCCACCGCCGAGCTCGAGCGCGAAGCACTCGTCGGTGGTCACGCCGACGCAGAACTCGACGTGTGTCGCATCGCCGGTCGCGTGCGTGATCAGGCTGTCGACATCCGGTGGCGTGATGCAGGCCGGGCGCGATGGCGCGGGTAGCTTCGCCGCCGTGACCGCGGTGGCCTTGGAGGCGGGCGGCTTCGTTGCGGAGCATCCGCCCAGCACGGCCACCAGTGTCACCGCCGCGGCGCCTCGGATCATCCCGGTATTTTACACGCTAGCGCGACAGGCCACATGCAATGGCGACCTCGTCTCGATACGCGAGCCACGCGACGAGGGTCGCTTCCATCGCCGCGACCACGCCGGGGTGATCCGTCGCGGGAACGTGGTCGAGCACGATCCGCCACGCGGCGGCCCGATGACTCCCTTCGACGGTGCGGTGCGCCTTCGTCAGCGCCAGCGCCTCGAGCGGAAGGTTGTAGTGCTTGACCAGCGGATGGTCCTCGAGCGGCGGGGCGGGGCGCTTCGGCGCATCCGGATCGAGCTCGCCGCGCTCGTGGTCCGTGCCCTCGAGGAAGATCGTGGTCACCGCGCACGCCTGCGCCCAGCCGCGCGCCTGCGTGTAGTGATCGAGCGCGTCGCGGAACGTCCTTGCCGCCGGGCCAAGCTCGACCTTCTGGAACCGCGCGAGGTCGAACCCGAGCCCCTTGGGGTACTCGAGAAACAGCTCGGGGTGCGGCCGCCCGGCGATGATGCCGCCGGTCTCCTCCTCGTAGAGGTTCTCGGCGAGGTCGCGGCGTGCCTCGGCGACCGGGCACTGCACGTACGCGCGCCCGATCATCACGGGGAAGTCGCGCACGTACGTCTCGTACTCCTGCTCGAAGTGATAGTGCAGCCGGTCGCGCGGCACCTTGCCGGAAGTGAAGCCCACCCACCCCCAGTGCTTCTTGCGCTCCATGATCTGGAGCAGGGCTTCGCGAAAGTCGCTCACCAGAGAAGTGTAGGGCGCCGGGGCGCCGTGGCCAGTTTCTCAGCGGTTCGGGGTCAGCACGGCCTCGAGATCGAGGTGGAGCGACGCGTTGCCGGCGGTTGCCGTGACCCGCGGCACGGCGCGGCGGATCACCAGCTCCGCGGGAAGCCCCGAGGCACCGAGGTGGCGCTCCACGAACAGGTCATCGAGCAGCTTCGTGAACGTCTCCGTGAGCTGGCCGTGGAAGTCCGCGCCGCGCCCGCGGATCGCGTCGACCAGGTCCGCGTAGCACGGCACCAGCGTGGTCGGTGTGCGCTCGCACGACAGCTCCAGTGCGCCCAAGTCGACGCTCGTCGCCGCCACGCCGGTCGGGGCGAATGCGAAGTCGAGCCCGCCCCACACGCGACCGACGGTGGGTGACGCGCGATCGGTGATCGTGACGCGGGCATCGGCCGACAGCCGCAGCTTGCCGTGCGACGGCGCGATCACGGGCGGTAGCGCGAGCGTGACCGGCGACATGCGGATGGTCAGGAACTCCTGGACGATCGGATCCTCGTTGAACCTGCGATCGAGGCCGGCGTCGGCGAGCTGGCGATCGAGGAAGCCGGTGCGCCACAGCTCGTAGAGCAGCGCGTTGAGCGCGTCGAGATCGAGGTCGAGGGCCATCGTCGCCGTCGGCGCGAGTCCGCCGCGCGGCGCCTTGCCGCGCTTCGGCGGGAGGATCTTCGGATCCTTCGCCGTGCCGATCTGCACCGAGAACGGCAGCGCACCGGAGGTGCCCTCGATGATCTCCGCCGGCTCACCGCAGTACGCGAACCGCAGCATCTCGCCGCCCGGCAGCTCGAACGGCGGCGGCGGCGCGAGTGCGGTGATCAGGAGCCCGTCGAGCTGCCGCCGCGCCAGCTTCGTGGCGAGCTTGTCGCCGCCGAGCTTGTCGCTGATGAACTGTGCGACGCGGTTGTCGAACGCGAGCCCCGCGCGCGTCACGATGCGGAACCCCAGCTCGCTCGCCGCCGGTGCGGGAATCAGCGCGATCACGAGCGGGATGTCGACGCGCTTGAACACCACGCGCACCGACGCACGCACGTAGCCATCGGGCGCCACGCCGATGGCGTCGCGGTCGTCGGGGTGCCACTCGAGCCGCGACCAGCGCAGTGAAACCTCCTCCACCCGTTCGAAGTCGCCGATCGGGAACTCGCCGACGTCGACGAGCTCTTGCTCGAGCATCTTCTTCATCTCGCCGGCGATCGTCCCCGCGCCGGCCTTGCCGTCGTCGAGCAGCCGCTGCGCGACCACCACGCGCCCGCTGCACGCCTCCGCCATCGGATCCTGGAACGGGCCGACGAGCTGTGCCGTCCCCACCGAGCGCGCGAACCCGCCGCGATAGCTCACGCTCCACCGCTTGCGATGCAGGCCGGGGCCCGGTGGCGCGTCGTCGTCGAGCGCCGCGACCACGCGCGACTCGAGCTCCGGCGGGACGACGCCGTCGATCGACAGCACGGGCGAGACGTCCGCCGCCGCGACCTCGACGGAGAGCTCCGTGCCGTGGCACCGCGCGGCGAGCGCGACGAAGCCGATCGCATGCGCGGCGACGACCGCGAGGCCGATGCCGGTGCTGGGCTTCATGAGGATGGAACGCTCACCCGAGACTCAGTCTTCCACGACGCATCTGCCGAGGAGAGCGGCGAGAAGAACGGCGCGCTCGATCCCGAGGTTCTGATCCGTGAACTCCGAGGCCTCGTCGATCGCCACGGCGAAACCGGAGCGGTTGCACACGCGAACGTACACATCGTCCGTGCAACCGGCGAGTAGTCCCGCGAGGGCGAATGCCGCGCGCATCCTCATGGAAGGTCGTCCTGCACGGCGTTCGTGGTGAGGATACGCGTCGCGTAGTCGACGATCCGGATCTCGTAGGACCACCGCCCGGGACGCAGCGGCTGCTCACCGACGAAGTCGACCGGTTGACGCTCGAACCGATCGCTGCCGATGAGGAACGACGCGCCGGTGTACGCGTATACATCCGTGGTCTCGGTCCTGTAGGGCGAGCACGAGTCGTTCGCACGCATGGCGGTGACCGTGCTCGTGTACGGAACGAGCTCCGCGATCTCGAAACCGGTGCGGTTGCACGTGCGGGTCTCCACGGGTGCTTCATCGGTGCAGGCGCCTAGGAGCAGCGGGATCAGCAGCAGCGCGCGCATCGACCGATTCTAACTCCCGAACACCACGACGACGGTGAACAACTCCCACGCCACAACCCACAGCGTGCACGCCACCACACTGGCCGTCATGCCGCGGGTCACCGCGTCGGCCTCGGGCTTCGGCGCGCCGCCCTTCGCGACCACATCGCTCGCGATGCCCCACGCGTAGATCCACACGAGGAATCCGGCGCGCAGCGCGTAGGCCACGCGCTCGGGGCGCGGATCGAACAGGTCCCCGGTGAGCAGCTCCCACGCGTGCGGCACGCCGTACGAGCGGCACACGAGGAGGCCGCCCGCGATCATGCCGAGCGCGAAGATGCACGCCACCGCGAGGTAGCACACGGCGGTCGCGAGCCACGCCGGCGCCCACAGGTACGCCTTGCGATCCACGCCGAGCGCGTCGAGCGCGAGCGTCTGCTTGGTGAGGCCCATCGAGCCGAGCCACGCGTTGGTGGCGCTGCCGGAGGCGGCAACGAACAACAACGCCGAGAGGGCGGGGGCGAGCGCCACGACGTAGCTGCCGCCGATCTGGCGAAGCAGCGCGTCGGGCTTCACGCCCGCGCCGCCAACGCGGCTGATCACGTAGAGCACGGTGTAGCCGATCAGCGTGGACACGATCAGGTAGAACGGCAGCGGCCGCAGCAGCGTCTGCGCGACGACGCGCCGCGCGACGATCGCGAAGTCCTTCGGATGCTTGACGAGCTGTTTCGGCGCCCGCGCGAGCGAGATCATCGCGACGCGGAACGGCGCGATCAGCGGATCGAGCCAGCGCCCGAGCTTGGTCATCGCACTGCGTGGCTTCGGCGTGCCGGCGGGAGGTTTGCGGTCGCCGTGCTCCTCGAGGTGATCGACGAGCGCCGCCTCGAGCTCCACGATCCACAGGCCGCGCTCCTCCGGCGTGTGTCCCGGGTCCTCCAGCGCGCCGGGCCAGCGGTCCGGGAACATCTGCTCGAGCTTCCGATCGGCGAGCGAGAGCAAGTACAGCTTGTCGGCCACGCCGGCCGCGAGCGCCACGTCGTGGGTGACCACGATCGCCGCGATGCCGAGCGCCTTGACCTGCTCGCGGATCAGGCGCGCGAGCATGCGCACCCGATGCGGATCGAGGCCCACCGACGGCTCGTCCAGGAACAGCAGCTTGCGCCGCGAGGCGAGCACCCGCGCCACGGCCACGCGCTGCGCTTGCCCGCCGGAGAGTCCCGTCACCGGCGTCCCCGGCTCCGCGAGCTTCGGATCGAGGCCCACGCGCTCGAGCCATTGTGCAGCCTCGCCTTCCTTCGGTGGTGCCTCACCTTCCGCGTGGCGCAGCGCGAGCTCGAGGTTGCCGCGTACGTCGAGATGATCGAACAGCGCGCCGCGCTGCGGAACGAGGCCGAGCTGACCGCGATCGAGATCGAGCTGCGCGCTCACCACCTCGAAGCCTGCTGCATCGAGCTCCTCGCGCTCGAACAGCACGCGCGCAAACGTGGACTTGCCGGCGCCGGAGCCGCCGAGCAGCACGATCACCTCGCCGGGCGCGATGGAGAGATCGACTCCATCGATGAGCACGCGTCCGTCGGGGAGCGCGACGCGTAACCCCTTGACGGCCAGCACCTACCGACCGTAACCGCGATCGGGAGGAGACGTCACCTACATGGGCCCAGTTGCACGCTGTCGCGCAACCGAGCGTGTCGATTGATCAAGCAAAATCGTGACGATTGGCGGAACCGAACGCCAGGGC
>JAYVLW010000043.1:0-2569 GCA_043759315.1 Myxococcales bacterium | reverse complement strand
GCCCCGCCGCCCGTCGCGCCTTCGCGATACCCCTTGGCGTGCTCCTCGCCCGCGCCGAGCTCCGGCGCCGCACCGAGCTCCGGCGCCGCACCGAGCTCCATGTCGGGACGCGCGAGGGTCTCGCGCTGGTTCGCACTCACCCGGTGACACCCGGTCACCGTGCCGGCGAGCGCCAGCAGCGTGAACGCGAGGCGCTTCGACATCCCCGCACCCTAGCAAGCCGCGGCCCTCGCAACCAGCCCGAGAATCTCGCGGATCCTCGCCGTCGCTCACCTGGGATGCGGCGTCGGGGCCGCACGGCCCGGCTGGGCGGGGCTCACTTCTTGGTCGCCGGCTTCGCGGCGGAGCGACCACCCGCCATCGCGTCGGGCAGGGTCAGCTCGGCCAGCGCGTCCTGGAACTGCACGCGCGACAGCATGATCTTCTCCTCCTGGTCGACGATCTGGATCGTGGTCTTCTGCACCCGGTCGGAGATGTCCTTCATCTTGACCTTGAGGTGTGCCATCAGATCGCCGCCGGTCTTGACCGCCTGGAGCGTGACGATCTGCATGTGCAGCTCGTCCATGCGCTCCTTGAAGTCGACGAGACGCCGCCGCATCGAGACCTGCTCCTCGGTGAGATCCACGAGCGTCCGATGGATCGAGAGCAGCTTCTTCAGCGAGTCCTTGAGCTCGGCGGTGAGCTCCGGCGTCTCGACGTAGACCTTCATCATGTCGAGCGTGACCTCGGCGTTGAGGTCGAGCGTCCGCTCCATCGGCGTCGCCTCGGAGATCTCCACCGTGCGCACCTCGCCCGGCTTGAGGTCGACCTGGAACAGGTGCGCCTCGCCGACGCGTTCGAATGCGGGGGGCGCATCGAGAAGCGTCCAGCCCTTGTTGACCGTGTGCCGGATGAACACCTTCGCCGGCTCGCGCAGGCGATTCGTGACGACGAGCTTCTGGCGGCGGATGTGCTGGACCTCGGCGGTCAGCACGCCGCGCTGGAGCGTGACGAGCCGCGACAGCTTGTTCTCCTCGCCATCGTTGCGCTCGATCACGATCTGCCGGTCGAGCGCGTACGGCACCACGGCCGAGGCCTTCGGAGGAACGGGCTCGGTGAGACCTTCCCCGATGAACCGCTCGTTGCCGTAGACGGTGACCGGGCCGGTCTCGAGGGTCGAGTCGGTCGGGTTCTTGAACCGCACCGCGCGGAACGCGAAGCTCGCGTTGCCTCGCTCGCTCTCCGAGTCGTAGAGGTAGACGACCTCGCCCTCCGTCTCCTTGCGCATCATCGACACCATCGCGCTCGCACCCTTGTCGACGCTCATCGGCGTGGGGTTCGCGAAGTGGCTCTCGCCGACGGGCTGCGCGTCAGCGCTCATCGCGCCCTTCGCGGCGGCCTGCGCCTGCTTCTGCTCCTCCGGCGTCGGTGCCTGCGCGACGAGGCGCACCCGCTCCGGCTGGTTCGGCTCGATCTTCGTGACGACCTTGATCCGGGACGGGGCCACGCCCTGATCGATCAGCTGGTTGCGCACGATGTTGGCGCGGTCGTTCGCGCGACGCGTGGCATCCGGGCGGTTCGCGTCGCCGTAGCCCTCGATGACGATGGTGTTGCTGTTGCCCGACAGCTGGTTCGTGATGTTCTTCATCTTCGAATCGCCCTGGGAGACGCGCGCGTCGGTCGGCGGAGGAGCGGGGGACTTGCTGGGCCGGTTCGCGGGCTCGGCGGCCGCGACCTTCTTCGCGGCACGGATCTGGCGGCCCTTGCCGCGCTTGCCACCGCCGCTGATGCTGCCGCTCTTCGAGGTGCTGCCCGTCGTGACGACGCCTTCACTCTCGTAGTCGGATCCGCCGGAGTCCATCATCGGCGCGGCCTGCGGCGCCATCGGCTCGTCCATGTCGGACTTCATCGCGACGCGCTCCGCGGTCTTGTCCTCCGGGTGGCCCGACGGACGGCGGATCTCGTCGTCGCCGAGCTCGCCGAGCGCGACCTCTCCGTTGGCGGTGCCGTTCGGGCCCGCGCCGCCGTACGGCGAGATGCCCTGCGGTGGCGCGATGGCGAACTTCTCTTCCGACGCGAGCGTCTCGCGATGCACCTGGCGCACGCTCCACAGGTCGTACTTGAACGACAGCGCCGAGCTCGAGCCGACGCCCACCAGCACGTCCTTCCAGTCCTCACCCGAGGTGTTGTCCACGATCGCCCAGCCCTCGACCATCACCTTGCCCTTGTCGCCGACGACCACGCGGTAGCTCGGCTTCCACGCCGGCGACTCGGTGACGTACGTCAGCACCACGTCCGCGGGCGCCTTGCTTGGCAGCTGCAGCTTCATCACGAGGTAGTCGCCATCGGCGGCCTGCTCGCGCGGGATCGAGACCGGCAGCGGCTGCTTCGAGATCGCGTCGACCACCGTCAGCGACTTCAGGAAGTCATCCACGCGGTCGCGCGGCACCGAGACCGTCAGCGCCCCGCCCTTTACGGTGGCGCGCCGCTCGTAGTAGGCGACGCCGTTGCGGTAGATCACGACGCGTCCCAGGGCGACGTCATCGACCTTGACGAAGTTCGAGTGCTTGGGACCACAGCCGGCGAGCGC
>JAYVLW010000042.1:0-7184 GCA_043759315.1 Myxococcales bacterium | reverse complement strand
ATCGTCTACTACGGTCCTGGCCTGTGCGGGAAGACGACGAATCTTCAGTACATCTACAACAAGACCAATCCCGAGGCGAAAGGGAAGATGATCTCCCTCGCCACGGAGACCGAACGCACGCTGTTCTTCGACTTCCTCCCGCTCTCGCTCGGCGAGATCCGCGGCTTCAAGACCCGGTTCCACCTCTACACGGTGCCGGGCCAGGTATTCTACGACGCGAGCCGCAAGCTGATCCTGAAGGGTGTCGACGGCGTCGTGTACGTCGGCGACTCGCAGATGGAGCGCATGGAAGCGAACATCGAGTCGCTCGAGAACCTCAGCTCGAACCTCCAGGAGCAGGGCTACGATCTGGCCAAGCTCCCGTACGTCGTCCAGTACAACAAGCGCGATCTACCGAATGCCATCCCGATGGCCGAGCTCGAAGAGGCGCTGAACCCGACGAAGGTCCCGAGCTTCGAGGCCGTGGCCCCCAAGGGCATCGGCGTGTTCGACACGCTCAAGGCAGTGGCGAAGCTCGTGCTCACCGAGCTGCGAAAGGGCAGTTGATGCAGACACAGGACCGCCCCGTCTTCCGCCAGGACCTCGTCGCAGAGGCGATCGAGGAGCAGGGCGCGAAGTTCATCGACGTGATGGATCCGGACAGCGGCAACGTGTTCCGGTTCTTCGAGGTCGAGTACTCCCTCGCGTGCGCGATGGATGGTCAGCGTGATGTCGCTGGCATCGTCAAGTGGGCGCAAGAGGAGCTCGGGCTCACGCCGTCACCGAAGGAAGTGCAGTCGGTGATCGCGACGCTCGCGGATCTCCGGTTCATCGAGACCGGGGCGACGCGCCTCTCCGATGTTCCCGAGGCGAAGGCGGCAGCGAAGGGCGCCTTCGACGGCGAAGCGACCACGGTCGGCAGCTCGCCATTCAAAGACGACGAGCTCGCTCAGGGGATCGTCGTCGGTGCAGCGGCACGTGGCCCGGCATCGATGGACGTCGAGCTCGGTCACGCGGGCACCACCGCGCCGGCTCCGGTGCCGGACGACATGCCCAAAGCGGACTTCGATCTGGGAGCGCCTGGAGCGACGGCAGCCCCGGCTCGCCCGCCGAAGGCTCCCGTCGAGGACGTCGCGCTCGGTGCGTCAGGTGCCCAGGCTGCGAAGCCGGCGGTCGCAGCGAAGCCCGCTGCTGATCTCTCGATGGATCTCAGCCTCGACGTGGCCATCAAGCCGTCGGACGTCAAGGAAGCCGTCCGCGCCTCCAAGGTGATGACGGCGGTCGAGGTTCCCAAGGAGCTCCAGGAGCTCGAGCAGCCGGCGGCGAAGGCTGCCGAGAAGGCGCCGGCCGCGAAGCCAGCACCTGTGGTGGCGAAGGCTGCCGAGAAGGCGCCCGTGGCGAAGGCTGCCGAGAAGGCTCCGGCCGCGAAGCCGGTCGAGAAGGCCCCTGTGGCGGCGAAGGCAGCCGAGAAGGCACCCGTCGCGACGAAGCCCGCTGGCAAGAAGCCGGCTGTCGAGCTGCCGAACAAGGCTCCCGAAAAGCAGCCGGTCGCGCCTCCTGCTCCCCAGCCGAAGGTCAATCCGGTGCTCGTCGTGTTGTTGATCCTCGTCGCGGTCGGCGCCGGTGCGTTCTTGTTCTGGAAGTTCGTGCTGTCGAAGCCCGATGCGACGGAGAGCACGCAGAAGCAGCCCCCTGCGCCCCCGCCGCCGCCGCCGGCACCGACCGAGGCAGCCTCGAAGGTCGCGCTGGAGACGCCCGCTCCACAGGACCTCAAGTCCCCGGCCGGTACGATCGAGACGATCGAGGCCGCCGACAAGGACGTCAAGGCGGGCGACGTGCTCGCCACCCTCGCGGGCGCGAAGGCGTTGACCGCCGAGCTCGCGACGATCCAGAAGGACATCGACAAGGGCACGCCGACGATCGAGGCGGCGCAGAAGGAGCTCGCCGACGCGCAGCAGAAGGAGAACAACGCGGCCGGTGTCACCGCCGCTCAGGCGAAGCTGGACCGGATCAAGAAGCCTGTCGATGACAAGAAGGCCGCGCTCGCGAAGAAGCAGGGCGATCTCGACAAGTTGACCATCAAGTCGCCGACCGACGGCAAGCTCGCCACCACCGCGAAGGTTGCGCAGAAGGTGGCCGCGGACGAGGTGATCGGCACGATCGTGCGCGCCACCGTGCCCACGGCGATCTTCAAGATCCCGCCGACGGTGAAGCTCGCGGCGGACGGCAACGTCTCGCTGACGGCAGGTGACAAGACGGTGGTGTGCACGGTGACGGACGCGCAGACCGAGTCGATCAAGGTCACGTGCCCGGCGGACGCCGGTCTCGCGAGCGGTGCGGATGTGAAGTTCACGTTCCCGAAGTAGCCGCCAGGTCGCGGTTCTCGCAGGGCTCCCGCCGCTCTCGGCCGGAAGGGCTCGTCGCGTGGTTCGAGCGCGGCTGTGGCGGCGCTCTATGCCCGGTCGCGCGCCAGGGCGGCGAGCGCGACCGTGATCCGCGAGAACGTTCCGGCCGAGCTCGCGACCGCGCACGCGTCGAACAGCGCCGCGTCGTCGAGGCCGTGGCTGCGCAGGGTGGCGAACGTCGCATCGGCGAGCTGCCACGGGGCGAGCGTGATGACCTCGGCGAGCTGGCGGAGTGCGCTGTCGATCGGGTTTGCGGTGAGGTCGTCGGGCGACGAGATGCTGCCATCGCCGAGGTAGTGCGAGACCCAGCGCGCGAGCACGGTGCGCTGGCGGCGGGTGAGCGGTGTATCGCGATCGAACACGTAGGTGCGCCACGCGGCGAGCGCACCGACGGTGGCGGGGCGGCGGGCCGGGTCGATGGCCGGGCGCCCGGTGACCGCGAGCGGCGAGGGCGCGAGCGCGGGAACGCTCGGATCGGCGGCGGGCACCGGGAGCTGCACGACGTAGTCGAGCGGCACGGCGACGGCATCGGCGATCCGGTTGAGGTGACCGAAGTACGCCGACAGCATCACCGCATGGAGGATGTCGTCGTCGGTGAGGCCGGCAGCGAGCCATGACTCGTGGTGTTCCCGCGACAGCGCCCACGGCTCCACCGTGACGCTCACGGCCAGCTCCCCGAGCGCGCGCATCCGCGGATCGGCGTGGACCGCGCGGGGATTGGCGATCACCGCCGCGGGGATGGCGGGGTCACCTTCGAGAGCGACACGCAGAAACTCTGCGTGACAGGCCGTTCAATACAGGCACTGATTCAACCGCGACGTCGTCGCGTTGATCAGCTCGCGTTCCGGCCAGGCGAGCGGGCCCGCGCCGTTGAGCGTGGTCGAGGCGCCGAACACCTTCGGGATCAGCGCCGGATCGAGGCTGTGGGCCTGGATGATGCCGGGGGCGCCACCGTGAGAGGGCCGATATACCGGCGGCATCGGCCGCTCGCGCATCCGATCGTAGATGTCCCGGAGTAAGCCGGTCGACTCTGCGTACCCGAAGTACGGAAGCCCCATCTCGATCAGGATCTCAGAGAGCGTGGAGTTTGTGCACGTCGAAGTGCGGACCGGTCATGCCGATGCCCATCGCACCCTTGTCGACCTTGCCCTCGAGCTCGGCCTTCATCCCGTCCTTGATGCCGTCGAGCTTGCCCTTCAACTGGTAGGTCTCGCCCTTGTCCGTCTTGACCGTCCAATGCCCACCCTCGAGGTCGTTGCGGTGGATGGTGCCCTTGAGCTTCATGCCTGCACGATAGCCGCTCGCCGGGTGACCGGCCATTGCACCTTCCGATCGCTACGCGAGACTCCGGCTAGTGAATCAGCCGATCGGATCCGGACCCAAGTGATTCCAGTCAGTTGCGTTGTGAGCGTCCTGGCGCATGAAGTGCAACCTGGACACATCATGCGCAAAGCCATCGCACTTGCCCTCGTCGGAGCGCTCAGCTTCGCAACCGCGTGCGCCACCGACGCCTCGACCGATGACCAGGGCGAGACCGATGGCGGGGACGGCAAGGCGGATGGATCGCCCAACGTCACCTGGAAGTCCACGATCAAGAACATCGTGCCCAAGAAGGTGCACGAGTACCTCGAGAAGTATCAGTGGGGCGACTACCACATCGTGTTCCACATGAGCCGCAAGTGGTACCTGCTCGGCGACTCGGGTCGCGGCTGGCTCAAGCGCGTGGGTGAGGCGAGCGCGGATCTGCAGGAAGGCGACCCGGGCAACGGCCTCGAGTTCCTCGCGATGCACCGCGCGATGATCACCCACCTCAAGGACCGCTGGGGCACCGAGAAGGTCACCAACGATCCCGATGGCCGCACGACGTTCGCCGCGGTGCTCGATGGCTGGAAGACCGACGCCGACGTCATCAAGGCGCTCGAGAAGCAGGGCGGCGATGTCGCTCGCTTCAAGACCGGCCTCGCCAAGCTCAACAACTTTGCGTCGTTCGCGACCGAGGACGACTTCGGCAACTTCCTCCAGACCACGCTCCGCCTCTCGAGCGAGCCAGACCCGAACGACTCCGCGATCCGCAACTACGACCGCGACATGACCGCCGGCGCCGGCTTCCACAACTGGCTGCACGGCCAGTTCATGGACAGCGCCTCGCCGATCGACGTCGGCAACCCGCAGACGAACCTCTCGAACATCATGTTCTGGCGCATCCACGGCTGGATCGAGGCGAAGTGGGCCGCGTTCGAGAAGGTCCACCACCGCACCCCGCTCGAGATGATGTCGTACGACCAGCAGCTCGAGCGCTTCCTCCTCCACATGCAGCTGCACTCGGACTTCTCGACCACCCAGCATGCGGTCAACCGGCCGTCGAAGGCGCTGGTCAAGCAGGTCAAGGGCATCCTGTTCTCGAACGAGCCCGACTGCACGAAGCTCGCGGTCGGCACGACCACCGACAACTGCCCCTGAGAGCGAGCCACTCTCCTGACCTCTGCCAGCCCGCCTCGTGCGGGCTGCGGTCGTTTCAGGGCCCGCGTCGACGGCGACGGAGCCAGTACAGGCCGTAGCCGATCCCGATGCTGGCCACGAGCGGCAGCACGAAGTAGGCGAGTGCCGCGTGGTTGCGCGCACGGTCACCACCGAGCGCGCCGAGCGCGAAGAACACGCCGAGCACCACGCTGCAGGCGATGCCGATGCCGACCGCGACGGCGACGATCTGCCGGTCGTGTCGCGCACGCACCAGCTCCTCGACCAGCGGGTCCGGGTCAGCTCCCACCCTTACAGAGTGGCGGGTACCGCGAAGGCGTCAAGGGGGGACGCGCAAGTCGTTGTGTCGCCTCAGTACGTGATCCGGTCGTCGAGGTACTGCTTGTCCACGGTCAACGGTTGCTTGTAGATCTCGTTCGCGTAGAGGAACCGGTAGCGCGCGTAGTTCTCCGTGACCTTCTTCATGTACTCGCGCGTCTGCGTGTACGGGACCAGCTCGACGAGCTCGTCGATCTCCCGGTCTCCGTATTGATCGATCCACCGCATCACGGGTCGCGGACCGCTGTTGAACGACCCGGCGCCGAGAGGGATCTGTCCCTTGAACTTCTGCAGGACGTGCCCGATGTACCAGCTGCCGGTCTGGATGTTGTACTCGGGCTCGTAGAGTCGGCCGGCGTCGTACGGGATGCCGAGCGCCTTCGCGACGCGACGCGTGGTGGCGGGGATCATCTGCAGCAGCCCCTGCGCATCGGCGTACGACAGGTCGTGCGGGTTGAAGCCGCTCTCCTTGCGCATGATCGAGTAGAGGTAGTCCTCGGGGTTTCTGCCGAGCGCCTGGTACTGCTCGACGAGCTCGCGGTAAGCGCGCGGGTACGCGTTCTCCCACCAGCGGCGCGCATCGTCTTCGGGAGGACCGTCGAGCGCGGCGCCGCTGTAGCTGACGGCGAGCAGCCACGGGCGGTTGAAGTTGCCGGCCTTGCGATACCGATCGAGCAGCATCGCGAACGCCGCGCCGCGATCATTGCGCTTGAGGAAGCCTCCCTCGCCGCGCGCGAGCTCGCTACCCGCTTCGACGCCGAGCCCCGCGGCGATCAAGATGTCGACACGCTGGATCAGTCGATCGTCGGCGAGCTTCGGGTCGATCGTGGCCGCGAGCTTCGGCCCGCGCGGCTTGGGAGCCGCGACCCCGAACGGAGGGACATCGAGCTTCTGCGCATCGAGCCGCGCGTGCGCGAGGAGCGCATACCAGGAGAACGGATACCTCGCGATCGTGGCCCGGTAGCCGGCGAGCGCAGCGTCCCGCTTGTCGAGGCGCTGGGCGATCCGGGCGAGCCAGTACATGCCCTTGCCGCCCTCGAGAGATCCACCGCGCTTCGCGAGGGCCTCCAGCCTGCCCTGCGCCTTGTCCCATTGCCCCAGGAAGTAGTGCGCCATGCCCAGAGACCACAGCGCGTCGTCGACCCACTTCGATTTCGGGTACCGCCGCAGCGAATCCTCGAGGGGCGCGATCGCCTCCTTGTACTTCCCGCGGTTGAGCTCGAGCCACCCCGCGAGGTAGGCCGCTTCTTTCGCGTACTCGCTGCTCGGGTAGTTCTCGACGACGCGGTGGTACCAGCGGATCGCGTCGTCGTCACGATCCGCGCGGGACAGGGCGCGCGCACCATGAAACATCGCCTCCGCCGCCGAGCCGCCCATCTCGTCGTAGATGTCGAGCAGCTTGATGCCGGCCTCGCCGTAGCGGCGGCGCATCTTGAACAGCGTGGTCGCCATCCAGTAGTCGCGCTGGAGGCCGAGCTCCTTCGGCAGCTTGTCGGGGAGCAGCGAGAACTCGGAGATCGCCTCGTCCCAGAGATGTGCATTCGAGAGGTTCTTCGCGCGCTCGAGACGATCCGCATCCGTCAACGTGGGTGCGCCGAGCTCGGCGAGCTTCTGCAGCGCGCGTGCGGCGAGCGGATGCGAGGGATGCTCGAGGACGACGGCTCGGTAGGCCGCGGCCGCGGCCTTGCCCGCCCTGGTCTCCGCGATGCGGAACTTCGCCGTGCCGACATCGCCGATGTCGCCAGCGCCCTCGCCCCCGACCAGCTTCGCGTAGGCCTTCGCGGCCGCCTCACGGTCCCCCCGCGCCCATGCCACGTCGGCGAGCCGCCACGGCACTTCGCGCGCGAACGAGCTGCCGGCTTCCTTCGCCAGCCGGTCCCACGAGGTCTTCGCGAGGTCGTAGTCGCCGGTGCGTAGCGCGACCGTGCCCCACAGCCAGAGGATGTGGTCGCGCACGGGCCACAGGTAGTCGGCGTCGACGAGCTCGAGCTCGGCCTTGGCGGT
>JAYVLW010000041.1:0-2591 GCA_043759315.1 Myxococcales bacterium | reverse complement strand
GCGTTGAACGCCTTCTGACTGTTCTTCGCGATCGCCTGGACGTTCGCGGTCACCAGCGCCTCGACGTCCTCCTTCGCGTCGGCGTGGGCCAGCGACGCTGCCAGCAGGACTCCCACGACGACAAGCGCGCGCATCCCCCGAGGATACGTCACAACGCGATCCGCTCGAAGTGGTTCGGCAGGATCAGCCGCGTGCGCGGCGAGCACGCGCGAACCTCCTCGGAGAACCTCGTCAGGTCCTCGGAGGGTGGCGCGTCCACGGGCGGGCCTCTCCACTCGTCGAAGTGGGTGGCGATCACCACGGGCGGGTCGCCGAGGACGTGGAGGAGCCGACACGTGTAGTCGTGGATCTCCTCGCGCAGGCCCGGCGCGATGATCGCGATGTCGGGGCGAACACCCACCAGCTCGCGCTCGATGAAGTTCGCGGTGTCGAGGATCAGCACCTCGTGGCCACCGATGCGGAGGAGGTACGCGAGCGTGCCGCCTTCCTGGTAACCCGCCTGCGGCATCGGGAGTTTCGGGTCCGGAGGAATCTCCGCGCCGAAGATATGTTTTTCGCCGATCGCGGAGTGCAGGCTCGGGATCGCGCGGATCGAGAACCCATCCATCGCGAAGTCCTCGCCGCCCTTCACCGTTATCAGGCGATCGTCGGCGAGGCCACTCGCACGCCCGACCCGCGTGGTGCTGACGCTCCCCAGCAGCTCCGCGCCCGTCCGCAGGGCGACCGTCGCTGCGTCGAGCAGGTGATCGTAGTGCGAGTGCCCGACGACGACGAGGTCCGCCTTCGCTGGGGTGTGCGCTGCGATCGCGGCCGCATCGGGTACCAGCGGTGCATCCGGATCAGCGGGCCGTGACAGGTACGGATCCGTGACCACGACCTTGCCGGCGGCCTCGATCTGCCAGCCCGCGACGCCCAGGTACGTCAGGGCGATCGGCGCGCGCGCCGGCACCGCCGGATGTGCGGGCGCCGAGCACGCGGCGAGGACGAGGAGCGCGACAGCGCGGGTCATGGGCCGCAAACGCGCGACGCCACCCATCTATTCGGCGCTGTACGTCAAGATCCGTGCGACTTGCCTCCCATCGATGCCGTCCGGACCGAGGACATGCGAGCTTCCCGGCCATGAGGGTCCGCCTGCTGCTTGCTGTCCTCGCACTCGTCGGCTGCAAGAAGAACACCGCCGCCGACGCGGAACCGAGCATGTCCGCCGGTGCGAGTGCGTCCAGCGGAAGCTCAAACCACGCGACGGATTCCAGCGGTGGGAGTGCCGCCGGCACGAACCGCACCGCCGGGGACACGAGGGCTGGAGGCGCCGCCACGAACCGGACCGATGGGGACACGAAGGCTGGAGGTGCCGGCACGAACCGCAACGAGGGGAACGACGTCCGCGCGAGCACTCCGGCGACGAGCGGTTGGGCGGCATCGCTGGCGCTCGTTCGCGGCAAGGCGAGCGCGACCTCGGTGGCGATCGACTCGAAGAACAACGCGATCGTCGCGATCCGCTTCGAGCACTCGATCACCATCGGCACCGAAACCATCGACGGCGGCGAGGGCGGCGCGCTGCTCGTGAAGGTCCCGATCGAGGGTGGTCCGATCGCGTGGACGAAGCTGCTCGGCAAGGATCGGACGGTCGAGTACGCGAGCGTCGCGGTCGACTCGAAGGACGCGGTCGTGCTGACCGCAACGATGCGCGGGACCGTCGACCTCGGGGGCGGCGCGCTGACCAGCGCCGGCGACAAGGACATCCTGCTCGCCAAGCTCGGCTCCGACGGTGCTCACGCGTGGTCGAAGCGGTTCGGCGGCCGGGAGCCCGATCGCCCGACGAACGTGGCGGTCGACGCGAAGGACACCATCGCGGTCGCGGGCTACTACGCGGACGCGGTCGATTTCGGCGGCAAGAAGCTCACCGGCAAGAACAGCGCGGAGATGTTCGTCGCGCGGTACACGGCCCAAGGAAAGCTCGTGTTCGCGAACCGGATCTCCGGCGGGGGCGAGACGCAAAGCGAGCTGTACGACGTGGCGGTCGACGCGAAGTCGAACGCGATCGCGATCGGCGCGTTCTCCGGGAAGCTCGATCTGGGGGGCAAGCCGCTCGCGGGGATCGCCGGCAAGGCGATCCAGACGTTCGTCGTCGTTTACACGCCGACCGGTAGCATCGCGTGGTCCACGGCCTATGCGCCCGGTGGCATGACGATGGCGAACCACCTGCGCGTCGACAAGGCGGGCAACCTGCTCCTCGCCGGCACCGACATGACCGTGCCCGTCGACCAGAACAACATGGTCGCGTTCGACGTGGCGAGCGGCGCACCGACGCAGGGGACGATGACGTCGTTCATCGCTCAGCTCGGACCGGATCGCAAACCGAGGTGGACGATCGCGATCGCGAGCCTCGGCATGGGCGATACCGTGGAGCACGAGATCGGCGACAGCGGCGAGATCCTCGTGGTCGGCGATGCCGCGAGCGCGCCATTCGGCGATCCCGCGCTGCGCGATGTGAAGACGTTCTTCGCGCGCATCTCGCCCGCGGGCGTGCTCGTGTCGGTCGCCCCGATCCCGAACGCTTCCCAGATCACGGCATCACCGAAGCTCGCCAC
>JAYVLW010000040.1:0-4854 GCA_043759315.1 Myxococcales bacterium | reverse complement strand
GGGTGTCCTCCGCCCGATCGAGGTCGAGCTGGTCGGCTGGAGCGGCGGCACGGAATCGATCGACGCTCCGTTGTTCCCGCCGGATGTCGGCAAGCCGGGCTCGCGTCCCGTCGCGTTCAGCGGTCACGTGCTGATCGACCGCGACGATTGGTCCGATGCTCCGCCGGCTGACTACAAGCGCCTCGGGCCCGGGCGCACGGTCCGGCTGCGCTACGGCTACTGCATCACGGCCACCGACGTGGTCGCCCGCGATTCGAGCGGAGTGCCGACGAAGCTCAAGGCGACCGTTCACCTGGAGACCAAGGGCGGCAAGAACCTCGCGGATGGCACCAAGCCGTCCGGGGTGATCCACTGGGTGGACGCGGCGAGCTCCCTGCCCGTCGAAGTCAGGCTCTACGATCGCCTGTTCAAGATCGCGAAGCCCGAAGAAGGGGGCCAGGACTTCCTGGAGCAGCTGGATCCGAAGTCCCTCGAGATCGTGACCGGGGCGCGGGTCGAGGCCAGCCTCGCGACCGGCGTCGCGGGCACGCGCTACCAGCTCGAACGCGTGGGCTACTTCGTGATCGACCAGGACTCGCGGCCCGGTGCGCTCGTGCTGAACCGCACGATCACGCTGCGCGAGGAGAAGAAGGTGGAGTCGCGCGTCGTCGATACGGTCGGCGTCCCCGCGGGAACCACGGAAGCAACCGGCGTCGCGCTCAAGAATCCGAAGGCGCAGTCACGCCCGAAGGGAAAGTCGCCGACCGAGTTCCGCGCGGAGGCCCGGCTGCGGGATCCCGAGCTCGCGGCCGCCCACACCGCGATCTCGGCGCTTCCCGGCATCACCGCGGAGCAAGCGGATCTGTTGACGCCGGATCTGCTGACGGCGAATCTGTTCCGCGCGGTCGCGAGGAGCGCGCCCGCGGAGCTGGCTGCGAAGTGGATGATCAACGAGCTGCCGCGCGCTCTCGGGGATCGGACCGTCGAGACGATCGACGCCGAAGAGCTCGGCAAGCTGCTGGCCGCCGTCCAGGCTGGGTCACTTACCCCCACCGCAGGCAAGACCATGCTCGGGGAGCTCGTCCGCACTGGCCGGCCGTTCAGCGAGCTGAAGGGGACAGCGCCGGCGCCGGTGGTCGATCTCGGGGCGGCCGTGGAGGCCGTGATCGCGGCAAACCCCGAGAAAGTCGCGCAATACAGGGCCGGCAAGACCGGCCTCCTCGGCTTCTTCGTCGGCCAGGTGCTGAAGGCCTCGCCCCAAGCCGATGCTTCAGCGGTCAACCAGGCCGTCCGCGACCGCCTCGTGTGACTGGGGTGGTCGGCCCCAGATCGGTGGAAATCGTCCCAGTTGTCGAGGACATAGCGCGACGTAATACTGCTGTCATGAGGCGATTGCTCGTCACGTTGCTCGCGCTCTGCGCGTGTCACGCCGAGCTCGCCGACATCTCGAACACCTCGCCTGATGCAGATCCAGGTGGCGGTGGCGGTGGCGGCGGCGGTGGTGGTGGGATCGATGCTGCGGTCGGCATCGACGCACCTGCCTGCGCAAATGGTCGCGTCGTCTATCTGAACTTCACCGGGCAGGCGCTGACCGCCGCTGCAACGAGCGATGCCACGTTGAATCGGGCGAGCTGGATGCAGATCCAGACCGGCGCGGCTCCGATCTATCGCAGCGGCTCCGCGAACCGCCTCGCCGATATCATGGCGATCACCGACGGGGTGAAGCTCCAGCTCTCGCAGTTCCCCGTCACGGTCGTGACCACGCGTCCGGTCGCCGGGCCTTACGTCATGATCGTGTTCGGTGGCACCGCCCAGCAAGTGGGCTCGCGGTTCGGCGGCGCCGTCAACACCCTCGACTGCGGCGACACCGCGAAGAGCGACGTCGCGTGGATCGCCGACGCGGTGACGCCAAACCAGCGTGTGATCAACTTCGCCATCGGCGCCATCGGCTTCGGGCTCGGTCTCACCGCCACGTCCGATCCGAACGACTGCATGTGCGGCTGGGACAACCAGTGCACGTCGAACAACACCCAGGCCTGCAAGCTCGGGGGACCGATCGCCCGCGATCCCGCGGCGAATCAGCGTTGCGCCGGGCTGACGACCCAGGACGAGCCAGCGACGTTCTCGACGGCATTCTGCCAGTAAGCCCGATACCCACACCGGGCCGTGACGCGTAGGGTTTGACTCTCGACGACTGGCCCGGGATGATCAACGGGTGATCGGGTCGACGGTCGGGAGCTACCGGATTCTCAGCAAGGTGACCACGGGCGGGATGGGCACCATCTACCGCGCGGAGCACACGCTGATCGGTAAAGCCGCGGCCGTGAAGGTCCTGAATGCGGAGCTGTGCGCGAACGAGGACGTGGTCAACCGCTTCCTCAACGAAGCGAAGGCGACCACGACGATCAAGCACCCGGGCATCGTCGAGGTGTTCGACTACGGCTACATGGAGTCCGGGCACGCGTACCTCGTGATGGAGTTCCTCGAGGGCATGACGCTCGCGAAGCGGTGCAAGACTCGCGGAAAGATCCCGGAGGGCGAAGCCGCGATGCTGCTACGCGGCGTGTGCAGTGCGCTCGCCGCGGCGCACGCGAAGGGCATCATCCATCGCGACCTCAAGCCCGATAACGTGTTCCTCGCGGACGACCCGGATGCACCGACGGGTGAACGCCCGAAGCTCCTCGACTTCGGCATCGCGAAGCTGACGGAGATCGGGCTCGCCGGTGCGACGAAGACCGGCGTGGTGATGGGAACACCCACGTACATGTCCCCGGAGCAGTGCCGTGGCACCGGCGACGTTGATGCGCGCGCGGACCTCTACTCGATCGGCTGCATGTACTACGAGCTCGTCACCGGTCGACCGCCGTTCCTCGGGCTCGGCGCGGGCGAGCTGATCGGCGCGCACCTGTTCGTGGAGCCAGATCCCCCGACCATGTACGCGCCCGAGCTGTCGGCCGAGACCGAACAGCTGATCCTGTCGCTGATCGACAAGTCACCCGAGAATCGGCCGCAGACCGCCCGTGCGCTCGCGCAGAAGCTGACGCTGATCGCGCAGCACCAGGGATGGATCACGCAGACCAGCCCCACGGGCACCAGCTCGCCGGCGCTGCCGACCCTGCCACCGCCGACGCCGAGGGCGGTCGGCAACGCCGCGGAGACCGCGCCACCGGCGAACGTCCGTGCAAGCACGGATCTCCCCGACAAGCCGACGACGCTGTCCGGTGCGGCGAGCTCGATGATGGACGTGCCGCGACGGTCGCGGCGTGGCCTCGGCATCGCGCTCGCCGCGGCCGCGTTCCTCACCGGTGGGTCGGTGGCGTTCTTTCAGCTCCGTAGCTCGGGCGATGCACCGGCGAGGACCGCACCCGCGCCGGCAGCGGCGTCAGCGGCGCCACCGGCCGTGGTCGAGCCACCGCCTCCTCCAGCTGCGGAGACGCCGAAGCCCGTCGGCGAGACGGTCATATCGACCGAGACGGCACCGCCCGTGGAGTCGCCGAAGCCCGCGATCACGACCGTCAAGCCTACCAACCCGCCGCAGAAACCGGCGAAGCTCCCCGGGAAGGCTACGAAGCCGGCCGTGACGAAGCCGCCGACGCCAACGAAGCCAACGAAGCCAACATTGATCGAGACCGACATCTAGATGACCTCCGCCCGCTCGTTCGCGGTCGCCGCGTGCCTCGTCGCTCACGGCGTGGCCGCGGCCCAACCCGCACCGCCGCAGGGGGACAAGGTCGACGCGAAGGCGTTGATGCAATCGGGCGTGCGGCTGCTCGAAGTGAAGGACTATCTCGGCGCGCTCGCCGTGTTCAAGGATGCCTACACCCGGTTCCCGAGCGCGAAGATCCTGCTGAACATCGGAACCACGCTGAGCCTGCTCGATCGCAAGGTCGACGCGGCGAACGCGTACCAGCGCTACCTCGATGCGCCCGATACGGATCCGGGGAAACGGTCCGACGTCGCCTCGGCGCTCTTCGAGCTCGACAAGAGCATCGGCAGGCTCGAGATCACCGTCACGCCGCCCGACTCCGAGGTGCAGGTCAACGACGGCGAGTGGGTGCCTGCACCGGCGGCGCACCTGATGCGTGTGCCCCAGGGCCAGTTCCGCGTGAGAGCGCGCAAGGACAAGTTCCAGGACGAAGCGAAGTCCGCGAGCATCAACACCGGCGAGAAGGCGGCGATCGTGATCAACCTGACGGCGCTGCCCGAGACGCCGGCGGTGACCAGCAGCGGTCGGCTCGGCACGGAGCCGGCGCTCACCCTGCACGTGGAGGAGGAACCGCGCTCGGCGTTCGGCGGCATCGCGATCGCTCACCTCGATCTTCCACGCGGTGGTGCGGCCGTGCTCGTGGGCCTCACGTACGACATCTCCGGCGCGTTCCAGGTCCAGGCGGCGGCGATCCTCGGCCCCACCTACGGTGCCTATGCCGGGGCATCCTTCGCGTTCACGGGCGGGACCGTCCGGCCGATGCTCGCCGCCGGGATGCCGCTGTTCGTTTCGAATGGTGTGCGTGCCGGGGTGCGCGCTGCAGGAGGCGTGGAGCTGGTGATCACGCGGCACGTCTCGCTGATCGCGGAGCTCGGTGCCGAGGTCATGCTCAATCCCGAGGACGACATCCTCCGGGCCGTGTTCATCCCGGCCGTCGGCGCGAGCGGTCGGCTCTAACAGAGCACGCGGGCACTCTCGCCAGACTCCCACGCCCGGACGGCGCGCAGACCGGCGGCACGGCCGCGCACGTAGTCGTCCTCGAGGGTCCGCGGATCGCGGGTCATCCGCGAGGTGCGCAGGTGTCGCTCGGGCGCGACGTGGATCACCAGGCAGTCGCGCGGAGGCGCGCGGAGGAAGTCGACGGAGCGCGCGTACACGGCGCGGTAGTT
>JAYVLW010000039.1:0-5446 GCA_043759315.1 Myxococcales bacterium | reverse complement strand
GACTCCACGCCCTTGCGCGAGGTGAACTGGCCCTCGGCGTAGAAGATGATCTCGTCGCAGTGCGTGTTCGAGTGCGGGTACGGGCACGGAATCGCTTCCGGGTGGAAGTCGACCGGGCGCGGCACGAAGCTGCAGATCAACGCCCCCGGCGCCGCGAACGTGCCGTGCCACGTGGGCGGCAGGTGCACGGAGCTGACGCGGGGCTGGAACGCGAGGATCGGGAAGGCCCAGGGGTACACCGTGCCGTCCCAGCCGACCGCGTCGAGAGGCGAGTCCGCCATCGTGAAGCCGTGCCACGTCCCGCCGCGACGCACGACGAGCTCGCGGATGCCCTCGTCGGAGGGACCGGTGAACGCCGGCCGCTTGAAGTCGCGGTGCGAGTACGGCGCGTCCATGCGGAGCTGACCGACCTCGTTGCGCCACTGCTTCGGGATGTGCACGCCGCCGGTCATCGAGAACCAGAACCAGTACTGCGGGCCGGTCGGGATGAAGCGGTGCAGGAGACCACGGGGTACGAACACGTAGTCGCCCTGCGCGAACACCACGTCGCCGAGCTGGCTGCGCAGCGTGCCGCCGCCCTTGTGGATGTAGATCAGCTGGTCCGCGTCGCCATCGGCGATGTAGACCGGATCCTCGGCGGTCGGGAACGCCACGCCGGAGATCACATCATCGTTGAACACGAGCGGGATCCGCGCATCGATCTGCGGGCCGCGCTCGTTGGCGAGCTCGAACGACTTGTAGTGCCGCTTCGCGAGCGCGCGCTCGGGTGCGGCGACCGGCGCCGCCCAGCCGTGCTTCGCGGGCGCGACGCGATGCAGGTGCGGCCGGCGCAGGTGATAGAAGATCGTGTACGGACCGTCGAAGCCGTCGCGGGTGAAGCACTCCTCGAATCGCAGCTCGCCAGCGGGGCCGCGCAGCTGGATGTGGTGCTTCGCCGCGACGTCACCGACCTGCATGCGGTCGAGCATTACGCCGGGGTTCCCTTCGTCTGCTCGCGCTCGATGCTCTCGAACAGGGCGCGGAAGTTTCCCGCGCCGAACTTGCGGTCGCCCTTGCGCTGGATGATCTCGTAGAAGAACGGACCCGCGCTCGGGTCCTTGTAGAGGCCGGCCGACTCCTTGAGGAAGATCTGCAGCATGTACGCGTGGTGCGCGTCGCCGTCGATCAGGATCTGGAGGTCGCGGAGGACGTCGATGTCCTCGTCGATCTTCTTGATCCCGCTGTTCTCGATCCTCTCGGGAAGCAGATCGTAGTAGCTGCCCGGCGTGGGCATGAACGTCACACCCGCAGCGCGCAGGTCGCGAACCGCGGTGACGATGTCGGCCACGGTGAGCGCCACGTGCTGCACGCCGTCGCCGCGCAGCTCCTCGTTGAAGATGTTGATCTGCGAGCTCTTGAAGAACGGGCGCGCCGGCTCGTTGTTCGCGAACTTCACGTTCGAGTGCGGATCCCACATCACGATCGACTTGAGGCCCGAGCCGCTGGTGCGCGACGGGTCCATGTCGCTGGTGTGGAAGTCGATCTCCCACAGCTGCTCGAACGCCATCACGTGCTCCATCCAGAGAAGCATCGGCTTCATGGTCTGGAAGTTGGCCGTGCAGTGATCGATGTCCTGGAAGCCGAACCGGTTGCTGCCGCCGCCCTGGGCGGCGACCGCGCCCGGGAACAGCGCCCTGTACCCGCCGTGCTGGCGAAACCGGAACGTGGTGTCGCCGAACGGCGTGGTGATCGAGAACTGGCGGAGCGTGCCGCCGTCGTCGGCGTAGGTCTGGACGTCCTCGATCGGTGTGCCGCCGCGCTCGTCGATCAGCGCGAACGCGCGCTCGATGTCCTCGACCTCGAACACGAGCGTCCCGACGCCGTCGGGGTGCTTCGCGAGGAACCTCGCCGCGCGGCCGCCCGCGCCCACCGGCGAGCTACACACGATGTTGACGTTGCCCGCGGTGAAGCATGCTGACGTCTGCTTGCCCTTGGTCTCGAGCTCGGGCGTGCTGCGCCAGGTCTCGGAGAAGTCGAGCTTGCCCGTGTAGAACTTCCGCGACCTCTCGAGATCGTGGACGTAGTAGTGGATGCCCTCGATGCGCTTGATGCCGAGAGGAGCGAGCTTCGTCGTGGTGTTCGTCATGGGCGATACCTCTACTGCTTCACGGCGTCGGGCTGGCGATCGGGGGCGGCGGCCGCGAAGGCGGGCAGCGCCAGGCACCGCTCCTCGATCGCGAGCAGCCGGGTGAACGGCGTCACGTCGACGCCGAACCGGCGCGCGGACGTGAGCTGCGGGATCAAGCAGCAATCCGCGATCGTCGGGTAGTCGCCGACGCAGAACGCACCGGAGATGTCCGCGGCAGCGCGCTCGAACGCCATCAGGCCATCGGCGATGAACTGTTTCGGCCACACCACGGCATCGCCGCCGATCGCCTTGATCTGGTTCGTGGTCGTCAGGTTCTGCAGCGGCTGGATGCCCGAGTTCACGATCTCGGCGAGGCCGCGGCAGCGCGCGCGCAGCCACAGATCGGTGGGGAGGATCGGAGGATCGGGGAACCGCTCGTTCAGGTACTCGAGGATCGGCAGCGACTGGTTGACCGCGCGCACCGTGCCGTCGTCCTCGGTGATCTCGAGCGTGGGCACCTGCGACATCGAGTTCTTCGAGCGATACGCGTCGACGAACTGGTCCGCCTTGACGATGTTGACCACCACGTAGTCGAACGCCAGGCCCTTGAGGCCGAGGCCGATCCGCACGCGCTGGCTCGCAGACGACCGCCAGTAGTTATGGAGCACGAGCTTCACGACGCACCTCCTGCAGCGACGACGCGCTGCTCGATCACGCCGAAGTGGCTGACACCCGCGGCATCGAACGCCTCGATCCGGATCCGATCCCCGACGGACATGAACGGCGTCGTCGGTTTTCCACCTTCGATGGTTTCGATCATCCGGCGCTCCGCGAGACACGACACGCCGCGCTCGCGGTCCTTGTTCGAGACCGTGCCGCTGCCGAGCACCGTGCCCGCGCAGAACCGGCGCGTCTTCGCGAGGTGCTGGATCAGGTCGAAGAACGAGAAGTGCATCTCGGGCCCTGCATCACAGTCCCCGATCACGGTGCCGTTATAGGTGGACCGCACGCGGACGTGGACGCGGCCATCGCGCCAGGCCTCGCCCAGCTCGTCGGGGGTGACCGCGAACGGCGAGAACGCGGTGGCCGGTTTACTCTGAAAGAAGCCAAAGCCCTTCGCGAGCTCGTCGGGGATCAAGTTCCGCAGCGTGCAGTCGTTCGCGAGCATCACGAGCCGCACGTGCTTGCCCGCGTCCGCGGCCGTCGTGCCGATCGGCACGTCGCCGAGCACCACGCAGACCTCGGACTCGTAGTCGAGGCCCCACGCGGGATCGTGGAGCTCGATCGGATCGTTCGGGCCGAGCATGTCACTCGAGCCGCCCTGGTAGATCAGCGGATCCGTCTCGAGCGTCGCCGGCGGCTCGGCCTTGCGGGCCTTGCGCACCAGGATGACGTGGTTGAGGAACGCGGAGCCGTCGATCCACTCGTACGCCCGCGGCAGCGGCGCGCCAAGGCGGTGTGGATCGATCGGCGTACCATCGAGCGCGCCCGCGTCGAGCTTCTCGGAGATCGCGCGAAGCTGTGACTCGGCCGCGGCCCAGTCATCGAGCGCGCGCTGCAGCGTGGGCCACGCCTCGGGCGACATCACACCCGCTTCGCCATCGCGGCGCACGACGAGCAGGCGGCCATCTCGGGAGCCATCGCGCAGCGTCGCCAGCTTCATGCCGGGGACCTTATGCCGCGCCTCGAAACGGTGCAACCGGTGGTTATCAGCCGATCTTGACGTGCAGCCAGCGCACCAGCGGCGCCAGCGCGACCCCGTGCTGGATCAACCAGGCCGCGAGCCCCGGCTTGTGGAGGAGACCGCGCGGAATCGGGCCCGGCCCGGCGGTCAAACCTTTGAGCTTCAGGAGATCGGCGCGCGGGTGATCGGGATCGAACCCCTTGGGCACCTTCTTGTAGTCGTCGTGCCCGCCGACCTCGTAGCCCGCCTTGCGCAGCTTCGCGATCATCGCCGCGAGCTCCACGCCCGCCTTGCTCGCGACCACCTTGCGCCACGTCGCGAGCTTCTCGGGCTCGAAGAAGTACGTCCCGACACCGACGAACTCCTCGTCGCTCCCGAGGTGCAGGTACATCGCGGCCGGGCTCTCGCCCTTCGCGACGATCCGGAGCATCCCGCCGATGTGCGTCTTGTACGGCGCCTTGTCCTTGGAGAACCGCACGTCGCGGTGGATCCGCATCACCTTCGGCTCGGCGAGCTTCAGCGGCTTGTATGCGGCGGCCAGGCCATCCCGGACCTGCGCGAGCAGCGCCGTCATCGGCTGCACCCACTCGGTCTCGTAGCGCTGCTTGTTCGCGAGGAACCAGTCGCGGTTCATCTCGATCGCGAGCTCGTGAAAGAACGCCGGCGCGGTCTTCGAGAATCCGGTGAACGCGGTGGGCACGGCAGGCTTCGGCATCGCGCCGAACCTAGCGCGTCCGGCCGGATCCCGGACGCTCGACCGCCACCCGGACGCTGCGGACAGGCGCCGATGTGATCTCGCGGCGTTGCAGCGGCACAGCGTTCGCTATCCAGGTCCAGGTGCGAAAGGAGTTGGTATGCTGGAAGCGATGCTGGACGCGCACTCGGAACCGCCGCCGGACGATCTTCCGGACAACATCCGCGGTCTCCTCGGCGCGGAGTTCGAACGTCTGGTCGAGCTCGGGGTGTTTCACGACGTTCGAGTCGAGCTGCTCGAAGGACAGCTCGTCGAGATGAGCCCGCAGGGCGCCGCGCACGCAACGATCACGAGCGTCCTGGCGGATCTCCTGCATCGCGGACTGCCCGAGACGATGATCATCCGGCAACATTCCTCGTTGCGCGCGAGCGACCGCTCGATGCCCGAGCCCGACATTGCGGTGATCCCCCGCGTGCGCGGGTTCCATCACCCGAGCGAAGCGTTCTTGATCGTCGAGGTCTCCGATTCTTCGTTGCGCAACGACCGCGAGATCAAGTCGAGGATCTATGCACGCGCGAACATCCTCGAGTACTGGATCATCGATGTGAAGCACGAGCAGGTAGAGGTCCGCACCGAACCCGGTCGCAAAGGGTACGCATCCACACGCGTCCTCGGTCGCGGCGAGCTCCTTCGGCCGAACGCCCTGCCCGAGCTCTCGCTCGCGGTCGACGCGATCTTCGACTGCTAAGAGGTGTCCCGTAAGTACGACCGTTCGAGGTCGTACCTACCGGACATGTCGGCTCGCACGCGTGCCCGGTCTGGCGTGGTCGGCGCAAGGCCGATCTCATCCAGGGTTGGGTATGGAGCCCATCCGACAGTTCGCCGAGCCACCACGACAGGGTCAGGTGTGGACGTCCACGACGCGAAGGAGGATCCCTCGCGTGCAGAGAGGTCGGTTGAC
>JAYVLW010000038.1:0-4824 GCA_043759315.1 Myxococcales bacterium | reverse complement strand
TTCCGGGGCGTCGGTGGGAGGGGAGGTGTCGGAGACATCGGCAACGGCGGCCCGGGCGGTCAGGCGATCGCGATCCCGCTGCTCGCGGGCGGCTGCGCTGGCGCGGCTGGTGGCACGGGTAGCTCCGCGGCGGGTCTCGGCGGCGACGGCGGGGGCGCCGTCCAGCTCACCGCGCGCGTGTCGATCTCGATCGCGGGGACCGGGATCGTCGTCGCCGGTGGCGCGGGCGGCAAGCCGGCGGGGCCGAGTGGCGACGGCGGTGGCGGTGGAGGTGGAGGCTCGGGCGGCATGATCGGCCTCGAAGCGCCGATGGTCACGGCGATGACGAGCGCGGTGATCGCCGCGAACGGCGGCGCGGGCGGCGAGGGCGGAGGCAACATGGGCACGGCGGGCACCGGGCAGAACGGTCAGCCGAGCGCGACGGCGGCCACGTGTCCGAACACGGGCTCGGGGGGCAACGGTGGGAGCGGCAACGGCGGGCTCGTCGTCAACGGCGGTCAGGGCGGCAACGACACCTCCGGGGGTGGCGGTGCGGGCGGCGCGGCCGGCTTCATCGCGATCAAGGCGACCACGCCGACGACGGCCGGCGCGATCATCTCGCCGGCCGCGACGACGATCCCGTAGCGACTAAGGCTGCTGCGCGTGCGCCGCGAGCACGTCTGCCACGCAGAGCGTGAGGCGGCGCGCCGTCGGGACGTGCAGGAACTCGTTCGGACCGTGCGCGTTCGAGCCGGGTCCGAGCACGCCGGTGATGCAGAACTGCGCCTTCGGGAACTTCTCGCCGAGCATGTACATGAACGGGATGGTGCCGCCCTCGCCCATGTACATCGCCGGCTTCCCGAAGTGACGCTGCGACGCGGCATCGAGCGCCTTGTCGAGCCACGGCGCCATCTCGGGTGCATCCCAGCCGGCACTCGCGGTGCCGCTCACGAAGCGGACCTTCGCCCCGTATGGAGGATCCGCCTCGAGCGCTGCCTTCACCGCGGCCTGCGCCTTGGCCGGATCGACGCGCGGCGGGATCCGGATCGAGAGCTTCAGCGTGGTCACGGGACGCAGCACGTTGCCGGCGTTGCCGATCGCCGGCCAGCCGTCGGCGCCGGTGATCGCGAGGCCCGGGCGCCAGGTGCGGTTCAAGATCAGCTCGGTGTTGTTGTCCACCACGGGCGTCACGCCCGGCTGCAGCGGGAACTTGTTCCACACCTCGCTGCCGATCACCTGCGCCGTGCGCTCGGCCTGGAGGATGCGCGCCTTCGGGATCTGGACCGCGAGCTCGGCGAGCTTGACGACGCCCGTGTGCGAGTCGTCGATCCGATCGAGCAGCTGGCGGATGACGCGTTCGCTCGCGGCGATCACGCCGGTACCGTCGCCGGAGTGCACGCCCTCGGTGAGCAGCGAGACCTCGAGGTTGCCGATCACGAGGCCGCGGAGCGACGTGGTCGACCACAGCTGGTCGTAGTTCGCGCAGCCGGAGTCGAGGCAGACGACGAGCGACAGGTCGCCGATCTTCGGCGACAGGTGGTCGATGTACGCCGGCAGGTCGTAGCTGCCGGACTCCTCGCACGCCTCGATCAGCACCACGCAGCGCGCGTGTGGAATGTTGTCCTTGCGCAGCGCATTGATCGCGGTGAGCGACGCGAAGATCGCGTAGCCGTCGTCGGCACCGCCGCGACCGTACAGCTTGTCGCCGTCCATCACGGGAATCCACGGTCCGAGGCCGTCGCGCCAGCCGGTCATCTCCGGCTGCTTGTCGAGGTGGCCGTAGAGCATGACGGTGTCACCCGCTTTGCCGCCGCCGGGACCGGAAGATGGGATGTCGATGAAGATGACCGGCGTGCGCGGTTTGTCTCCGTCCTTGAGGCGCACGATCTCGAGCGTCGCTCCCTCGGGGAGGTGTTGCTTCGCCCAGCCGGCGAGGAGCGCGACGGCCCTGTCCATGTGGCCGCTCGTGACCCACTCGGGATCGAACATCGGCGACTTGTTCGGGATCTTGATGTAGTCGACGAGCGTCGGAACGATCGACGACGTGAACTTCTCAGTTACCCACTGGGTGGTGCTGTCTGCGACCGGCATGCGCGGACTTTACACCACGAGGCCGCGGGAGCACGCCGCCTCGACCGACGCGCTTCGCCTTGTTCGTCCAGCCCGCGTAGCCGTTTGCCGTCCACGGCGTGGCGTTCCAGCCGAACCAGAACCACCCGGGTTTGACGTCGCCGTGGATCATCGCGCGCACCGACAGCTTGGCGCATCGCGTGATGCGATAGGCGAGGGCGAGCCGCCCCGTGTTCGATGCCGCGAGCGTCTCCTCCGGTGCGAAGTGGGTGTTCGTCCCGAACAGCAGGAAGTCGGAGACGAAGCCGACGATCGTCGGGAGGATGTTGAACACGAGGTGGAACATCCCCGACAGCGGGAGGGAGAGCAGCTTGTGGCGGTGGCCGAACACGTCGTGGTCCTGGATCATCGCGAGCATGGTCGCGAAGCCCCGGATCACGAGCTCGACGAGGTAGCCGAGCGCGACGAGCGAGAGCCACGCCGCCGGGCGCTTCGCGAACGGCCAGCCGAGCAGCGCGACGAGGATCACCGAGTGGATCCAGATCAGCATCACCAGATCCGAGACCACCCAGAAGCCGAGGTCCCACGAGAACGCCGGCATGCGGCCGAACCGGGCGAGCAGGAACGTCCGCGAGGTGTTCCAGCGCACGCGTTGCTTGAACAGCGCGCGCACCGTGGTCGGCGTCGCGGTGTAGACGCGGGCGAGCGGGTCGTACCCGATCGGGCGCACCACGAACGAGCGCACGAGGCGCCCAAAGGCGTGCAGCGGCGAGCGCGGGAGCTCGAGATCGATCTCTCCATTCCGCCACCGCGCGGCCATCGCGATCCAGGCGACCCACGTGTCGTCCCCCGGCCCGGCCGTCGCTTCGACGTTCGGTGCACCGGTGAACTCCGAGAACTTCGGCGGTGCCGCGCCGAGCCACCACTTCCACAGGTCGCGGTACCGGAGTGACTTCATGAACGAGGCGTGCTTCGCCTGCATCGCATGGAGATCGGTCCAGGTGGCGTACAGCGCGCCGGAGACCCCAGTGACCGGCAGGATGCCGCGGTTGTTGCGCGCGATGCTGATCGACGTCATGTACTCGCGCGCCACCTGCAGCGCGAGCTGGTAGCGCATCGTGAAGAAGTTCTGCATGCCGGCCCAGTAGTGCTCGCGGCGCACCAGCACGTTCGATGCGACGATCATCGGGCGCTGCCGCGTCAGCCAGCCGGGTCGGACGAGCTTCGCGACCATGCGCTCGAGCGCGCGCGGTGCGAGCACACCGTCCGCGTCCATGTTGAAGAACACCGGGGGCAGGGACGCCAGCTCGCCCTCCGCGACGGCGCGCTCGGCGCGCGCGAGGCCCGCGGCCACCGCCACGCCCTTGCCCGCGCGCTGCGGCACTCGCGCGACCAGGATCGTCATGCGCTCGTGCGCGGTCGCGGCCCAGGTCTCGAGCTCCTGGACGACGGCGGGTTGATCGTCCGCGCCATCGATCGACAGCACGAGCACGACCTTTCCGGGATAGCCGTTCGATAGCACCGTGCCGGCGGCATCGCGTAGATCGTCGACATCGGTCGCGGAGCGTAGCAGCGTTGGGATCACGAGGAGGACGTCGACGGCCTCCTCGGTGGACAGCCCGCGGAACGGCGGCGTGATGCGCGCGATCCGCCCGAGCGTCTGGAACCACACGGCGAAGTAGCCCGAGAAGTAGAGCAGCATCGAGATCAGGAAAGGTCGCCACAGCGTGCCGAGGATCTCGACCGCGTCGGCGTTCGCGATGCTCCAGATGATCGTGTCCATGGCGCTGGCTCAGGGACGGACGCGGAGGACGCGCTCGCGGACGGCATCTTCGTCGTCGAGCACGAGCACGGCGTACTGGCCGCGTGCGATCTCGCCCCACGGATCCTGCGTCACCACCTCGCCGGCGAGCACCTCTCCGACGTGACCGACGGTGTGGCACGCGAACACGCCCCACACGCAGTCGAGCACGCGCGAGCCGGCCTTCACCGCCTTGAGCTGGTTGTACGGGATGAACGCGACATCGGTCGCCGCCTTCATCGCGCGGTGGAGCGGGCGAGCTTCGACCTCCGCGAGCAAGCTGCGCTGCGTCGCGAGGCTCGCGATCGCGGCGGCGCGAAGGGTGCGGTGGCCACGCGCCTCGGCGCGGAGCCGCTCGATCTCGACCTCGATGCGCGCATCGCGCTCGTCGCCGGCGGCGACCTCGGGCATCCGGCCGATCGCCGGGGCAGAGCCGTCGCCCGTACCCGCGCGCAGCGCCTGCAGCGCGGACGCCGTCTGCCGCTGCTTGATCGCGGCTTCTCCCATGGTGCGTTCGAGCTCGGTCATCTCGAGCGCGAGCTGGTCTCGCTGCTGCTCCTCTCGGTCCATCGCCGTGCGGTCGATCAGGCCAGCCGCGAGATCGGCGCGCGCACGGCTCACCAGCTCGAGCTGGCGCGCGTGCAGCCCCTTCAACAGCCCGTATTGCCGCTTCATGATGCCGGTGGCGGCGGCGAGCCCGCCGACTTCGACGCGGTTGGTCTCGGCCTGCCACTTCATCATCGCCGCCGAGTTGCCCCGGAGCGACGACAGCTTGGTGATCGCGGTATCGATCGCGACGATCTCGCCGTCGAGGCGCGAGACCTCGGCGTCGATCCGCGACAGCTCGTCGAGGTGGCGCTGGTGGGCCATGCGCAGCGACTGGATCTGGTCGCTGTCGGGCGACAGGTGCAGCGGTGCGACCCAGCCATCGGTGACGACGTAGTAGACCTGCACCCCGACCCAGGCGAGCACGG
>JAYVLW010000037.1:0-5142 GCA_043759315.1 Myxococcales bacterium | reverse complement strand
GCGGCGCCGGCTTGGGGGGGATCTGGACGATCGGAGGAGGTGTCGTCGTACTCACTTGTCGCACTCCCCGCCGATCATGTTGATCATGCCGAAGATCGGCACGATGTCGGCGATCAGGTGGCCGTGGATCAGGGTCGACGCCGTCGACAGGTGGACGAACGAAGGGCTGCGGCAGTAGCACTTGTAGGGCTGGCCGGTGCCGTCGGAGACGATGAAGAAGCCGAGCTCGCCGTTGCCACCCTCGACGAAGGTGTAGGCCTCGCTGGGCGGGACCCGGATGCCGTCGACGATGTGCTTGAAGTGCCGGATCATCGACTCGATCGTGTTGTACGTATCGGTCTTCGGCGGCAGCGTGACGCGCGGATCGGCGACGACGATCGGACCGTCGGGGATCTGCTTCAAGCACTGGCGCAGGATCCGGATCGACTGCTTCAGCTCCTCGATGCGGACGAGGTAGCGATCGAAGCAGTCGCCGGTGGTGCCGACGGGGACGTCGAACTCGAGCTCGGGATAGACCGAGTACGGGTAGTCCTTGCGCACGTCGTAATCGACGCCGCACGCGCGCGCGATCGGACCGACACAGCCCGAAGCGATCGCCTCTTCCTTCGTCATCGCGCCGATGCCGGCCATGCGATCGCGGAAGATCTTGTTGTTGTTGAGCAGGCCCTCGACCTCGACCATCACCTTCTCGATCTGATCGAGCGTGTGGGTCAGCTTCGCGGGCAGCTCTTCGGGGAGGTCCTTGTTGACGCCGCCGACGCGCACGTAGGTGTGCGTGAGCCGCGCGCCGGAGATCGTCTCGAGCAGCTCGTAGAGCCACTCGCGGCCCTTGAGGAAGAACAGGAACGGGCCGAACGCGCCGAGCTCCATCGCCGATGCGCCGACGCACGTCAGGTGATCCGTGATCCGCGAGATCTCGCTGACGATCACGCGGATGTACTCCGCGCGCTTCGGGATCTCGTGGGTGAGCCCCATCAGCTTCTCGACGGCCATCGCCCAGCCGCAGTTGTTGATCATCGGCGAGACGTAGTTGAGCCGGTCCGTGTACGGGAAGATCTGCGTGTACGTCGCGTACTCGCTCTCCTTCTCGAAGCAGCGGTGCAGGTACCCCGGCTGCACGTCGGACTTCACGACCTTCTCGCCGTCGACGGTCAGGACGATGCGCACGGTGCCGTGCATCGCGGGGTGCGACGGGCCCATGTTCACGGTCATGAGATCCGGGGGGAGCTCGTGCTCGTTGTCCGAGAGATCCTGGACGTCCTGGCGCCCGAGGACGAGTTGCTTGAGCGAGTGTGCGTCGGTCGCCATGACTACTTGGCACTCCCTTCGGACCGGTCGACCTTGATCGGATTCATCGGCAGGTCATCCCGGCGGACGAGCGGCTGCCGCTTGTCCTTTGGATAGTCCTTGCGCAGCGGATGGCCGACAAACTCCTCGTACATGTAGATCCGGCGCAGGTCGGGGTGACCCTCGAAGCGGATGCCGTACATGTCGAAGGTCTCGCGCTCCTGCCAGTTGAACGCGGGCCACAGCCCGGCGAGCGAGGCGCAGCGCGCATCGGCCTCGGGCAGCTCGATCTCGATGCGGACGCGGTGGCGGTGCTTGCTCGAGCGCAGCTGATACGCGACCGTGAAGCGCGGCTTGTGCTCGTTCCACGCCGCGCTCGGCGGCTGGTGGAGGGGCTTCCAGTCGATCCAGTCGATGCAGGTGCAGAACACCGGTGCATCGAAGGCCATCGCCGGATCGTTCTTCAGCCAGGTCGCGACGGCGATCAACTGGTCGCGCTTGATCCACGCGATGTCGTCGGTGTGTGCGGTGGCGGTGCGTTCGACCGCGGAACCATGAGCGGCCTTGAGCGCGTCGAGGACTTTCTGCGACATGAGGCTCTAACCTTCGTCTTGCGACTTCGCGGCGATGATCTGCTCGCGCTTGTCGCGCAGCTGGCTGTGGCCACGACCCGCCTGGATCCGATCCATCAGCATGATCAGCGCGTCGAGGACCTGCTCGGGACGCGGCGGGCAGCCGGGGATGTAGACATCCACGGGGATGACCTGATCGCAGCCGGGCATCGTGGAGTAGTTCTGGTAGAAGCCGCCCGTCGACGCGCAGACGCCGAACGCGATCACCCACTTCGGCTCGGCCATCTGGTCGAACACGCGCTTGAGCGCCGGGCCCTGCTTCTCGGTCACCGTGCCGACGACCATCAGCAGGTCGCTCTGCCGGGGCGAGAACCGCGGGAACTCCGCGCCGAACCGCGCCAGGTCGTACTTCGGCCCCGCGACGGACATGAACTCCATGCCGCAGCAGGCGGTGACGAACGGGTAGCTGAACAGCGAGAACTTACGGCCCCAGTTGGTGACCTTCTCGAGCGCCGATTGCTTGGCCCACTTCGCGGCGTCTTCGAGCCGCGTGGTCGTGATCTCTACTCCCATCCGATCGCCTTCTTTCTCCAGACGTAGGCGAGCGCCACGACGAGGATCGCGACGAACACCAGCATCTCGGCGAAGCCGAACACACTGACGATGGGAGTCCCGAGGGGGCCCATCGTGTGTGACAGCTGGTTGTACAGAACCGCCCACGGGTACATGAACGCGGCTTCGATGTCGAACACCAGGAACAGGATCGCGACCTGGTAGAACTTCACGGAGTAGCGTCCGCGCGGTGTTCCGATTGGCTCGCTGCCGCACTCGAACGGCTTGAGCTTGTCGGGACTCGTGGCCTTCGGACCGATCATCACGGCGAGCACCGTGAAGAGGCCGCAAAAGCCGAGGGCAAATGCGATCGCCAGCCCCGCTGGCATGTATGCCTGTAGCTGCAAAGCCCGCGCAGTATATGGCGGGCACCATGGCGGTCAACGCGCCCGAGCAGCGATTTTCAGAGGGCGATCGCGCCCTTAGGAACGGTGACCTGCGACAAACCGCCCCATTGGATGCCCGATCACTGTGCGCGGATTCATCCGGGTTTCGCGACCGCCGCTCCCGTCTGAGCGCTCGGAGTGAGCTCGTTGGCCAGGTGCTAGAGGTTCGCCTGCGCGTTGCGCAGAGCTTCTTCGAGCGCGGCGATCATGTCCTCGTTCGTATCCACCAGGTAGATGGTCTCGGGGCATGGGCGGCGGTGGGCCCGGATCTCCTCGACGATCGCGCGGGCGGCCTCGTCGACCGGCACCTCGCCGAGGTCGGTGCCGATGCCGGGGATCGCGATGACCTTGAAGTTGTTGCGGTCGCTGGCGATCAGCGCGGCGCGGGCAGCGCGGCGCACGTTCTCGGCGCCGATCTTCATGCCCGGCTCTTCCATCGTGGGAACGTGGATGACGTTCTTCGCGGGGAGCTGACCTGCCGTGGTGACGATGGCCGCACCGATCGCGATCGGCGCAGCCGCCATCGCGGCCTGCTGGATCACGTCCCCACCCTGGCGGCGCAGCGCGCCACCGATCCCACCGCCCATGATACCGAGCGAGTTCGCCGGGTTGACGATCGCGTCAACCGGCAGCGTCCAGATCTCTGCCTTCGCTACGTGAACTTGCATCGCGCGGACCCATAGCATCGGGGTCCGACGCCGCGCAAGCCGAGAAAGTCAGGCGCAGGCCTTCTCGAGCTCCGCCTCGACCTTGTCCTCGGCCCACTTCTTCGCGACGGCGAGCTCCTTCACGATGAGCTGCTTCGCGTTGTCGAGCATCTTGCGCTCTCCGAACGACAGGACCTTGCTGGACTTCAAGCGATACAGGTCGCGGTAGACCTCGGCGACGTCGAACAGCGAGCCCGTCTTGATCTTCTCCATGAACCCGCGGTAGCGGCGGTTCCAGGTCTGCTTGTCGATGTGTACGTCCTTCTCGCGAAGGATGTCGAACACTTCATCGATCTCGGAGGAGGTGGCCACGTGGCGGAGACCGACCTGATCGGCCTTGTCCTTCGGCACCAGGATCTGCATGCCCGTCGCGAGCACCTTGAGGACGTAGAAGGAGCAAACCGACGTGTTGATCTCCTTCTTCTCGATCCCGATGACCTCGGCTACGCCGTGGGCCGGATACACGGCCTTCTCACCGATCTTGAAGTCGTTGCTCATGCAGGTGGGCTCTCCTCGAAGCAATGCTAGTGCCATCGCGATTTCGCGCTGTTGCGGCACGAATGAGTCGCGAGGCGTGTCAGCCTGTCACAGCTGTAAAACCGAAAAGAACGGTTTCCTTAACGCGCGGCGAAGGATATCAGCGCCGAGCAAGAACGCCCAGGCAATTCTCCGCGCGGCGGGTCGACTAGCCGCCCCGAGAATGGGATTTCGGGGACTTGGAACGTCGAGAAAATGTGAGATCTGGCGAGGTCTGATACCCTTTTCGTCACGAGTGAGGGGTTCGATTGGGCAGCTGCTCATCCAGCAAGGCGTCATCGGCGCCGGCGAGCTGTCCGATGCGCTCGCGCGGCAGAGCGGCCGCCACCCGGTTGCCTCCGAGCTCTATGCCCTGGGGTACGCGAGCGAGCGCCAGCTCGCCATGGCGCTGTCCGCGCAGACCGGGTGGTCGGGCATCGTCCTGGACGAATCGACGCTCCGGCTCGAGGTGCTCGAGTACGTGTCCCTGGAGTGGGCGCGGATCTTCTCGGCGCTCGTCGTCTACGAAGACGACAAGATGTTGATCGTCGCCGCGTCGCGCCCCGAGGACGCGATCGTTCCAGCGCGCGAGCTCGGCGCGAGCCGCGGCAAGGCGGTCGAGCTGCGCATCGCACTCGACATCACGCTCGCGCGCACGATCCGCGTCGCGTTCAAGCGCTGGAAGATGGGGGAGCTGTTCCTGGTCGGTCCCGAGTCCACGCGCACCGGCGACTTCCTCGCGCAGGTCCATCCCGATGGCGGCGATCAGGACGAACACCGCCGCGCACAGCGCGCACTCGCCGAGGAAGCGGCGCGCCACATCGAGAGCTCCGAGGATCTGCCGAGTGAGGAGATCTCGATCGCCGGCGCCACGCTGACCGGAGACTGGCAGGTCAACACGATCACGAACGCATCCACCGGCGATGCGTTCGACGCGCTCGTCGAGGAGAAGACGCTGGTCATCGTCGAAGAGCTCGATCGCGGCTTCGAGGCCGACACGCACACGGGCAAGACCCGCGCCCTCGTGGTCGACCCGGATCCGCCCGGCCGCATCCATCTCGT
>JAYVLW010000036.1:0-6493 GCA_043759315.1 Myxococcales bacterium | reverse complement strand
CGATCGAGGTCTCGCCGACCGACCTGGGGAAGGTGCTCGTCACGATCACGGTCGCGTCCGATGCGCCGGTCCACACGGATACGAAGGCGATGCTCCAGTTCGCCGGCATCACCGGCCTCAAGGTGATCGATCTGCGCCAGGGCACGCTCGCCGCGCCACTGCTTGCCGATGGCGGACGGATCCCGCAGGGCGAGACCACCCTCGACAAGGTGCAGCGCCAGGCCATGCAGATCGCGGAACAGTCCGAGAAGCTGATGCAGCGCGCGGGACAGATCGTCGACAACCTCGTGACACTCACGGACCCGAAGCGCTACGCGGCACTCGACGACATCGTCGCGGGCGCGAAGACCACTGCGAACAACCTCGCGCTCGCGAGCGCCGAGATGCGCAAGATGGTCGCGGAGAACCGAGTCATTCTCAAGGACACGCTCGGGACCGTACGGGGCGCGGTGGCGTCGACGAAGACCATCATCGACACCCAGGTCACCGGCCTCGTCAGCAGCGCGAGCGCGCTGATCTCCGACCTCGGCAACATCATCCACGGCAGCGAAGGCCAGCTCCGCTCGACGGTGTTCGATCTGCGTCAGGCCAGTCGCAACTTCAAGGAGCTGTCTCGCGATCTGCGGGCACGGCCTTCCCGTCTGCTGTTCTCGAATCCCCAGTCCGAGAGGAAGCTGCCATGAGCTCGCTGATCGCGTTCGTCGTGTTGTTCGAGATCATGCTGTTCGCCGGGGGGTGCGCGAACAAGCTGCCCGATACTCGCTACTACCAGCTCGCACCGCCCACCAAGGCCCAGCCCGGCGGCGACCTGTCGCTCGTGATGGAGCCGCTGACCACCGACCAGGCGTACGACGACGAGCGCATCGTCTATCGTTCGACGCCGTATCGCTTCGACTACTACCAGTACCATCGCTGGAGCGCCGCACCGGGAGCCATGGTCGGCAACTACCTCGAGCAGTCTCTCGAGCGCAGTGGCCACTTCCGCAACGTGACGCACGAGCTGTCGTCGGATGCGCCCGTCGTGCTCGGTGGTCGTGTCGTCGCGATCGAGGAGATCGACACCGCGAAGTCGAAGTGGGTCGGACGCATCGTCATCGAGCTCACCGTGTCCGACGCGAAGACCAACAAGCCGCTATGGACGCAACAGTTCGAGGAGACCGAGCCGCTACCCTCCCAGTCACCGGAGGGGCTCGCGCAGGCACTGTCGGTCGCGATGGGCCGGATCTCGGACAAGGCGCTGCCAATGATCGAATCCGCCGCCCGCACCGGACAATTGAACGCCGGTCGATAGCGGCTAGCGCGGTTGCCGGTGTGTCCGGCTGGCACACTGCGTCATACGCCGACACTTAGTTAACAAATTAGAATGTCATACTGAACAGCGGTCCGACCATTGGCCCACTGATTGCATCGCGGTGCGTCATGCGTTACGGACTCCTCCTACTCCTCGTCGGCTCCGCGTGCAACACCGATCTGGCTGCGAGGCCGGACGTATCGCCCCCGATGTCCGTGCGCCAGCGCCTCGAGGACCAGACCCGGCTGCTGGTCACCGCGAGCGCGAGCGGCGGCGCGATCACCGCGAGCCGCCACGTCGCGGGCGGCGAGTGGGTGGGCGGCACCGTGGATCTCCTGATCGAAAACGGCGAGTTGCTCGTCTCCTCGGATGCGGCGAACGCTCTCACGGTGGACGGGCTGCAGGTCTCGTTCGAGCCGCTGCAGATTCCGCCTGGCGTGTTCGGCGGCAAGGACGCGCAGCTCACGCATGTACGCATCGACCTGAAGAACGAGCTGCGCGCGCCCGCCACCTGGGTCGATGACAACGAGGTCCATCTCCAGGCCAACCTCGATCTCGCGCTGTCGTGGGGGCTGACGCTCGATGGCACCCCCGCACCGCTCGGCTCGCCGAAGCTGCCGCTGGTGCCGGTCGAGATCGTACTCTCCGGCAACGGCGACGAGGTCAGCGCGCAGGTCCACGCGCACGCCCCCGGCGAGCTGTGGAGCTGGGCCAGCCTCGTGAAGCTCAGCGAGCTGCAGCTCGTGCTCGACGCGCGTCTGTGATCACTCGATGGTGATCGTCAGCGTGACCGGCTTCCCCGCGCGCTCGATCGCGACGACCAGCAGCTTCGCGTAGCCGCATCGGTCTCGAGCGCGCAGAACGCGACGAGGCGACGCTCACACGGTCTGCGAGGTCGGCGCGCCGTAACCGCTGACCGAGACGTTCGTCGACACGAGCGGACCGGCCGACGCGGGCGCGGGCGCCGCTTGCTCGACCTGCGGCGGCGGGCACGGGCAGCAGTTCTTCTTCTTGCCGCAACCACCAGTGATGGTGGACAGGACGTCGAGCGAGATGGATTCGAAGGCGGGCGTGGTGGGCATACATCACGAGTTTGCAGCGCACGTGCCACGACGAACGTCCGCCGATTCAAGGGGTTGTCGAGCGGGGCGTTCCCGTTACCGTCTCCCTCGGGATGCAAGGTGGGCGGCCGCGTCGTAGGATGGGGGGCATGAAACGAGCGCTGCTGCTGGTCGCGCTCGGCGGATGCGTGACCTCGGCTGGGCTTGTCCGGAAGGATCGGATCACGCTCCCGGTGGTCCTCGGCGCGGTCGCCGCCGACCTCATCGTCGGCTCGATCGTGTTCGCGCAGACCGACCTGTCCACGGCGGCGGCGATCGCCTCGGGCATCGCCTTCACGGCGGTCGATGTGGGTATCGGCTGCATCCTCGGGGCCTGCGCACCCCTCCGGCCATGATCAACGCTCCCGGATTGACCAGCCGCGGCAAGCGGATCACGGCGCTCATCGCCGTCATCATCGCGTTCTTGCTACCAAAGGACGTGGAGTGCGGCTACCCGGGCGGGGAGTGCGGCCGGCTCGGGATGTTCCGCCAGGTGTGCAAGGATCACGACCTGGAGCCGCTCGGCTTCTACCTCATCGAGAAGCTGGTCGACCGGGACGTCGGCTTCGCTTACCGGTCCCGTGAAGAGTGTCATTGACTAGCTCTTGCCTTGCGGATTTTTTGGCCGAACACTGGGATAGATGTATCGCGACAGCGTCAATGCACTCGACGAGCATGACCGCGCAGTCGGCGCCATCCTCATCGGCGAAGCCCTGGTCGCGCAGTGCGAACGCGCGGTCGATCAGTTCCGCAATCCGCACGCATCGGATCGCTGGCGCGCAGCGCGCGAGATCCACGATGACTATCCCGAGATCTGGCGCCAGCTCGATCGGGCACGGACGGTGCTCGCCTCGCGCGGCGCCAATACGATGGCGTACGAGGAGATGCGGCCGCACGTGAAGCCGTCGCTCGCCGTGCCCAGCGAGATCCACGACACGGAGATCGATCCCGAAGCGCTCGATGACGCGCGCCGCGCCGTGGCCGAGCTCAAGCTCGCCGTCCCCGGGGCCGACTGGAAGGCGATCGCGAAGCGCACCATCGAGCTCGTCGACATGCCGTCGCTGCACCGGCGTCACCGCCTCGCGGTCGGCATGATCCTCACAGGCCTCGCGCTCGCGATCGCGACCTGGTTCGTCGCGATCACCCCCGAGAAGAAGCAGGACAAGGCCCTCGCGATGCGCCACGAGATCGCGGAGATCGCGAACCAGCGCAAGGTCCGCATCGAGATCCTCGCCTCCGCGATCGGCACCCGCTGCAATGCGCCGCTCGCGCACGAGTACGTGAAGCTCCTGGTGATGGACGGCCGCGGTCCCGACGCCGAGACGTTCGCCGATGTCTACACCGACCGCTGCGGCGAGGACACCGTCGTCGAGAACTGGGCGAACGCCCCGCGCCCTCCGCGCTGACGTGGCATGCTCCGCCCATGGCGGATGCGGATGACGTTCTCAAGGGCGCAGGCCGGTTCTTCAAGAAGCTTGGCAGCGTCGTCGCTGATACGAGCAAGACCGTGGCGACGCAGGTCGCCGCGACCGGCAAGCAGGTCACCGGCCTCGGGCGTGGCGCGGTCAAGCTCGAGCTCGACAACACGCGCGTCGCTCCTGGCGGCACGATCAAGGGCCGCGTGGTCCTCGCGCTCAGCGAGCCGGTCTCCGCGAAGCGCCTGCTCGTCACGCTGCGCGCGCGCCAGCGCATCGTCACGGTGAAGCGCGGCGAAGGCGCGAAGGGCGTCTCCGCCACGCACGCCGACGTGTTCCAGTTCGATCAGGAGCTGTCGCCGTCGCAGACGTTCGATGCGCGCACCGTGGAGTTCGAGCTCCCCGTCCCCGCCGACGCGCTGGACCTCAAGCCGCAGCCGAACAACTCCAGCCCCCTGGCCGACGCCGCTCGGACGATCGCGTCCGCGTTCAACCCGTCCGCCGGGCCGATCGAGTGGCAGGTGATCGGGCGCCTCGAGATCGCCTGGGGCCGCGACCTCTCGAGCGAAGTCGACATTCTCGTCCAGCAGTAGGCGTGCGTTCCCCCGACGAGGTGTGCGCGCGCTCCACAACTCACGGGTAGTCGATCGCGACGATCTCGCCATCCCCACGCGGCAGCGTGACGCCGTCGCCCACACGCATGCCCCACAGCGCCTGCGCGAGCGGCGACTGCCAGCTCAGCTTGCCGCGCTTCGGATCTGATTCGATCGCACCAACGACCTCGTAGACGTGCCGCGCGCCGTCCTCGTCCTCGACGGTGACCCGCGCCCCGAGCGCGACCTCGCCGCGATCCGCCGGCGGCTCGGCGGCCTGCGCCGTGGACAGGTGGTCCGCGAGCTCGCGCACGCGATCCGCATCCTCCCCCGTGCGCGCGAGCTGCTCGAGCTCCGCGCGCGCCGCCACGAGCCCTGCGGGCGTCACGAGGTTGAGCTCCGGCACGGGGATCCCACGCCGGCGCATCGGGGCCTCCGGGAGATCGTCGTTCTCCTTCGTGAACGCCTTGCTCACGCCACCACCCTACTCTCGTGCCGCTACGGAAACTCGAGCGCCGCCACGAACGTCGCCCAGCGCGCCTGGAACGCGGCCATGTCCTTCTCGCCGAGGACCGCGACCAGGGTCTGGTAGCCGCTCGGATCATCCGCCCGTGCCGCGCGGGCCTTGCGATAGAACTCGCGCAGCAAGCCCTTCTCCTGCAAGTAGTACATGAGGTAGCGCGCCTGCGCGTAGTGCGTGCCACTGCCCTTGCCGTAGAACTCGTTATCGCCGAGATGCGTGAGCGCCTGGAACGTGGGCACACCGCCGTCGCCGAGCGCCTCCTGCAACCCAGCGAGCCGCCAGTTCGTGCGGCCCACGATGTGCCCGCCGCGCTCGCCCGACTGCTCGAACAGCGAGCCGAGCCCTTCGTTGAGCCACGCCGGCGCGTTCGGGAAGTCCGCGTGCACGTACGGATGCACGAGCTCGTGCACGAGCGTGCCGCCGCCGGTGGCGATGTTCATGAACAGCCCTGCGTGCGTGCTCGAGTAGAACCCGTACGGCGTCGTCGGTGACTCTCCGGTCAAAGCGCGCACGCTGGTCTCGTAGCTGCGGGCGTCCTCGAACAGGTAGATGTCGAGGATCTTGCCGGGCCGCTTCGCGAAGAAGTCCTGCTCGAGCAGCGCGGCGGCCCACCGCACCGTCTCCGCGTTGCGCGCGAGCGACTCCGCGGTGCCGTTGCCGACCACGACGAACGGATCCTCGATCCGGATCTGCATGGAGAGGACGTTGTTCGCCGCGAGCCGCTCTCGCAGCGCGGCGATATGCGCGTCGTACGCGTCCTTGGTGAACGTCCCGGCCGCCGGCACCGTCACCGCCGGCTCGGCACGTTTCGGATCGGAGCTCGCCGGTCCGCAGGCCGCCAGCGCCACGAGCAACAGCGCGAGTCTCCCCATGTCCTGTAGACGGTCAACCGCCGCGCAGGTTGCACGTGTAGTGGTTTCGCAGGGTTGAGCGTCCTGCCATTTGCGCCCCGGTCACCGGATCGACCGACGCACCACTTCGCGCTCGATCGGCTGGTCGAGCGCCCGCGCGGTGGCGGCCCGCGCCGCGTTCAGCGCGAGCGGACCGGCGTCGAGGCGAAACGGGCTCACGCTCGGCAGGTCATCCAGCACGAGCGTCATCATGTCGGGCCGCGAGGGGATCGAGAGCGGCGCGTTTCGCCGGCTCCACGGTGCGTGGTTGCTGATGTGATGGAACAGCACGCGGCCGGGCGGCACGCCCGCGAGCCCGGGGCGATCGAGGATGCCACCGTCCCAGTGTGGGCGTCGATCGATCCACACCGGCTGGAACATCCCGGGCACCGCACACGAGGCGCGGATCGCGGCCGACAGATCGCCGCGCTCGAGCACGACCGTCTTGCGCGCGAGGATATCGAACGCGCTGATCCGCACCGGCACGCGGCACTGCTCGATCCGCTCGATCGGCAGGAACCGGCGCAGCAGCGCATCGAACTTGCGGCCGGCGAGCAACCCCGCGCCGAACCCCGGATCCCAGAAGTCGTCGCGCCGCATCGACGTCAGGAACGTCTCGAGCTCGTCATGTGCGGCGCCCGCCGCCCACACGCCCGCGACCATCGCGCCCGCGCTCGAGCC
>JAYVLW010000035.1:0-6364 GCA_043759315.1 Myxococcales bacterium | reverse complement strand
CCCTGATCGATGCCCTTCGACACGAAGTAAGCCTTCACGCTCTCCGCGCGCGCCTGCGACAGCGCCTGGTTGTCGGCGAACACCTTGCTGCCCGTCAGCGGCTGGTCGTCGGTGTGGCCCTGGATCTCGAGCTTGATGTCCTTGAACTCCGCGAGCACCGCGACGGCCTTGTCGAGCGCCTTGGCCGAGACCGGCTGGAGGTCGGCTGCGCTGACCTTGAACGTGATGCCCTGGATCACGCCGGTGAACGCCTTCAGCTTCTCGGGGATCTCGTCGGGGCAGCCGTCGTCGTCCTGGAACCCGTTCTTGGTCTCCGGCTGATCGGCGCACTTGTCGGCAGCGTCGGGCACGCCGTCGCCGTCGTTATCCGGATCGGGACAGCCGTCGTCGTCCTGGAATCCGTCCTTGTCCTCGGCGTCGGTGGCGCACTTGTCGGTCGCGTCGGCGATGCCGTCGCCGTCGTTGTCCGGATCGGGGCAGCCGTTCTCGTCCTCGAAGCCGTCCTTGTCCTCGGCCTCGGTCGGGCACTTGTCGGCCGCGCCGACGATGCCGTCCTTGTCCGGATCCAGATCCTCCTTCACGGGCGCGACGACCACCTTCTTCGTCGGGCGGCCCCACTCGCGATAGACGGAGAGCAGACCCTCGAGGTCCTGGGTGAAGCCGGAGCTGACCTTCGGCGTGAACAGCACCCGGAGGTCACCACGGACGCCCCAGTTGTGCGACGCGCGGTACTTGAGCCCGACGCCGGCGTAGACGGCGACCTGGGTGTCCTTCTTGAGATAGAGGTCGTTCTTCGTATCGACGATGCGGAAGGCGCCGCCGCCGACGGTGACGAACGGGAGCATGAGATTTGACGCCTCGGCGGCGCGGAACTGGTAGGCGAGGTGGGCGCGGACGGTGACGTCGGTGACGTCGAACACGACGTCGGACGTGGTGCCCTCGGTCGGGATGACGCCACCCTCGATCTCGACGCCGAGCGCCGCGCCGAAGAACACGCCGAGGCGGAAGCCGAACAGCGCGGAGTTCGACTGGGACGCCGGTGCGTTGTTGTCGACGACGCCGAGCTTGTCGTTCTCGCGGAACACGTGGACGCCGGCGATCCCGCCGACTTCGACATTCGCGTGGGCGACCGCGGTGGTCGCCCCCATCACACCCAGGACCGCAGCGGTTAGGCTCTTCATCGGTAGGGCTTTTCGCCTTTGCCCACCCCCTGGCGCAAGGGGGGATTTCAACTACTTGCTGTGACCTGCTGCGTGGCCCAGGCCTCTACGCGACCCCTCACGCCGAGGACTTCCTCGGTGATCGACCCCCACACGAGGTCGCCGGGCCGCCCGGCCTCCACGGCCGCGGGATCGCGCTCCAGGGCGGCCATGGCGGTCGGTAGGTCGCCGATCACGCACAGGGCGATCCGGTCGGCGGACCGCTCGGTGGCGGCGAGCCAGTGGAGGGCCGCGGTCATCGGGCTGACCCCGCGCTCCCGGAGCCGGCCACCGATCGCGAGCGCCTGGTCGAGCTCCACCGGGTGCAGCGAGGTCGCCATCCATCGCCCGGCGTGGCTGCCCGAGTCCCCCGGCTGGCCGGAGGCGAGCTCGATGATCTGCGCGAGCTCACCGGCGCGTGGGCACAACAGGCGGGCGATTCGATCGGTGCGAAGATCGGCGAGCTGGCGCGCGAGCTGGAACGCGAGCTCGCCCGGATCGACCGTGCGGTCGATCGCCGCCCGGCCGATGATCAGGACCGGCACGAGCTGGCCCGCGCGCGCGCGCATCGCGACCTTGCACGGCGCGAGCTGCTCGCGTTCGAGATAGATCGGCGGCCGTGCGATGCCGAACGCGGTGATCACCTGGCCGACGACCTTCGCCAGGTGGGGCGGTAGCTCGTGCTCCTTCGCCGGGACGGGCGTGGGCGGTCGCATACGCGCGCGCTCCACGGCGAACGCCGGCGCGACCACCCCGAACAGCGCCGAGAGCTGGAGGTCGACGTCGATCCGCGCGAGGGCGATCCAGTCCTCGTTGGTCAGCGGGCGAACCACGCCGTTGTGCGGGCGGGCGACGGCGATCGTCTCGGTGCTCTTGCCGGGCTCGAACAGCGCGTCGATGCGCTCGTGCAGGCGGTCCTCTCCGGGCGGGATCGTGAGGAACGCCATCGCGTCATCCACGGCGCGCGCCTTCTCGGGCTGGCCCGTCCTCAGATAGAGCGCGCGCAACGCCTTGTAGGAGGCCACGCGCTTCTTGCTCGCGCGGAGCACGGCCTGGTGCTGCGCGATCGCCGTGGCATCGTGCTTGGCGCCGGCCTCGAACGCGAGATCGGCGAGCCGTTCGCGGCGCTCGACATCGTCGGGCGCGAGGGACATGCCGACCTCGTAGGCGGCGATCGCATCGTCGGCGCGTCCGAGCTGCGCGCACAGATCTCCGAGCCGGTCCCACAGGCGGAGGCGCTCCCCGTCGCGGCCCTCGGTGCTCCGCACCTGCTCGAGCCGCTGGTAGTAGAACTTCATCAGTGCGTCGCGATCTGGCTGCGCGGCGAGCAGCGCCTCGAGCTCGTCGGCGGCGGGGAAGCTCAGCGGATCGTCGGCGAGGGCCTGCTCGAACAGCTCGGTCGAGCGCTCGTGATCTGCGAGCTCGTCGCGCGCGATCATCGCCGCGAGGTGGCGATATCGCGCGCGGACCTTCGGATCTCCCTCGGTGTCGATCAGCCGCTGCACCACATCGATGGCGTAGCTCCAGTCGCCGTCGTCGGTGACGAGCCCGAGGAACTTCGTGAGCAGCAGGTGGTCGCCGGGGCGGTGAGCGAGCGCTTCGCGGTACATCTCGCGCGCGGTCGCGCGGTCGCCGAGCTCCGTGTAGCGGTCGCCGAGATTCGCGAACCGGGTCGCCTTCTCCTCGGGCGGCGCGAGGTTCGCGAGCATCAGCTGATCGGCGGCATGCGCGAACGGATCGCTCTTGTCGAGCTCGGTCCGCATCTGCAGCGCCACCCGGTGATCGGGCTGGAGCGCGAGCATGATGCCGACGTGCTGGATCGCCGCTTCCTTGTCGCCGACCTCCTTCGCGCACAGCGCCACGCGATGGTGCAGCTCCACCCGGCGTGCGGGCGGAAGAAGATCTTCGTCCTCGAGCAGGCCCTCGAGGAGCGGCCGGGCCTTCGCCCATTGCCCGGCATCGAACAGCATGTCGGCGAGCTCGCGGCGGGGCGCTTCGGCGGTGGGATCGAGATCGACCGCGCGCGACAGCGCCATGCGCGCACCCGTGCGATCGCCGAGCTCGGCGGCGACCTTGCTGCGCTGGAGGAGATAGCCGCGCAGGCGGCTCGGATCTTCGGTGGTCCGGCACAGCTCGTCGAGCAGCGGCGCGAGCTCGACGAGCGAACCGTCATCCGATGACAGCTCGACCAGCGCGAGCCCCGCCTTCGCGTTGTCGGGATCCGCCTTGCGGGCTTCCCGATACAGCTCCTTCGCGCGCGCGACGTCGCCGGTCGCGACGGCGTAGTCCGCGGCATCCGCGAGCCAGCGGGCGCGCTCGGCCGTGAACGCGGGGCGCTTCGCGGCGATGACCAGCAGCTCGAGCACCTCGGCGAGCTGGCCGCGATCGCGGAGCAAGCCGACGAAGCCATCGACGGCGCTCGCGAGATCCGGATCGTCGATGCGCGCGCGCTCGAACAGCGTCTGCGCCTTGTCCCAGTCGTGAAGCTTCGCGATCTCCGCGGCGCGGGTGAGCACGCGCGCGCGCGCCTTCGGATCCTTGGTCGCGTCGGCGAGGCGCTCGGTCGTTGCCAGGGCTTCTTCATCGGGCACCCCGATGTTCATCGACAGCCGGACGAGCGCGTCGAGCACTTCGGGGTGTCCCGGCGCGAGCCGATCGGCTTCCTGGTACGCGTCGAGCGCGCCGCTCTCGTCGTCGAGCTCGCGCTCGTAGATCACGGCGATCTCGCGGTACAGCTCGGCGCGGTCGCGGTCCGCCTCCACGTGCACCGTGCGCCGGGACAGCAGATCGATCAACACCGGCCATTCGGCCGTGCTGCGATAGAACAGCTCGAGCGCCTCGTTCGCGTGCGGATCACCGGGCGCGATCAGGAGCACGCGCTCGAGGCAGTCCGCGGCGAAGTACGAGCGGCCGACCTCCTGCCATGCGGCCGCCATGTCGGTCAGCCGCTGGACTGCGCCGTCGTCGTTGATGTCGATCAGCGCGTTCATGGCATCGAGCGGTAGCTCGGCCCACCGCTTCGTCACGCGCGCGAGGCGAAGCAGCGGCTCGAGGTCCTTGCGGTCGGCGGCCTCGGCGAACGCCGACAGTCGGACCACCAGCGCGCGATCGAGATCGCCGCGCTCGACCAGGTTCTCGGACAGCTCGCGGAGGATCTGCGCTCGCTCGCTGGACTCCTCGCTCGCCTCGACGCGTGCGAGGTGGAGGTCGACGACCCGATAGCCCTCGGTGTCCATCGACGCGCTCGCGACGCGGGCCGCGCCGCGCTCGACCGCGGCCTTGACCCGCGCTGCATCGAGCTCGGGGAACTCCTCGAGGACCGCGCGCGTGACGATGTCGACGGAGAAGGTCCCGTCGGTATGGGCCCGCATCCCCCCGATAGTCGCCCGTAAGCGGCCACGAGCGCCATCGCTCCGGAGCGACTTTGCGTGGCGGCCCGCTACGCGCGCGGAACGGCGGCGAGCTTCTGCTCGACGATCATGTCGGCGACCTTGTAGGTGGGCGCGTTGAGCCGCTTGCTGCGCTCGCAGATGTCCATGATCGTGTCGTAGATCTTGAGCGTGCCCTCGCGCGCGAGCTTGCCGTCGTAGCCCTTCACTTCCTGCGCGACGTTGACCAGACCACCCGCGTTGATCGCGTAGTCGGGCGCGTAGAGGATGCCGCGCGCGTGGAGGTCGTCGCCGTGGCGCAGCTCCGCGAGCTGGTTGTTCGCCGCCCCCGCGACGATCGGCGCGATCAGGTGCGGGATCGTGCTGTCGTTGAGGCCGGCGCCGAGCGCGCACGGGGCGAACACGTCGCACGGCACGGCGGCGATGTTGTCGATGTCGACCACGGCCGCGCCGAACTCGCGCTGCGCGCGCTCGCTCTTCAGCTTGTCGATGTCGGCGACGGTGAGCTTCGCGCCGGCCCCGTGGAGCTCCTTGCACAGGAAGTAGCCGACGTGACCCACGCCCTGTACGGCGACGTGCACGCCCTTGAGATCATTCTTGCCGAGCTTGAACTTCACGCACGCCTCGATGCCGCGGCGCACGCCGAGCGCCGTGAACGGCGATGGGTCACCCGAGCCACCGTGCGAGGGGTCGATGCCGGTGACGTGCGTGGTCACCTGGCGGACGATCTCCATATCCTCGAGCCCGGTGCCGCTGTCCTCGGCGGTGATGTAGTGGCCGCGAAGATCGCGAATGAACGCGCCGAACGCGCGGAACAGCGCCACGCGATCGAACTTCTGCTTCGGGCGGATGATGACGCTCTTGCCACCGCCATGGCCGAGGCCGGCGAGCGCTGCCTTGTACGTCATGCCGCGGGCGAGGCGGAGCGCGTCGGTCAGCGCTGCTTCCTCGGTGTCGTACTCGATGAACCGGCAGCCACCGAGCGCCGGTCCCATGCGCGAGTCGTGGATCGCGATGATGGCCCGCAGCTGCGTGGACTTGTCGAACTTGAAGTGAACTTCACCGAAGTCGTGGGCGGAGAGCTTGGCAAGAACGTCCATGGCGTCGCCTTCGTACCACGCTGCCGGAACTGGCAAGCGGCGGGTGCGCGCTGACCCGATCGGCAGCACAGGCTGGGTCCGCCGGGGCCGGCACAGCGCTCAACTGCTTGCAACCGCTGGGCGTTCGCGTTGGCGCGCGCGCTGCAATCCAAGCTCGCATGCCCCGCCGCCTTCGCCGCGCCAGTGCCGTCGAGCTCGAGCCCGATCCACCGTGGTGGGCGCTGCTCTGGGCCCGCTGGTTCGCGCGGTCCGCGCGCGAGGCGCTCGACCAATGCGGGCGATGGCCGATCGCATCGCGGGTCCTCGGCAAGCGCCCCGTACGCTAGACGCTGGTCGCGAACTGGAGCTGCACGAGCTTCCAGTCCTTGCCGTCGAGCTGGTAGATCGCGAACACGCGGTACGGGATCGGCTTCGCCTTCGGCCGCTTGACCTGCCCGGCGTCGACGTTGGCGGCGACCCACGCGAGGTTGCCGGACTTCGAGACGCCGGCGCGCACGCCATCGCGGACCTTGAACACGAGGTTCCACGCCGTGATCTGCTTCGCGACCTGCGCGCCGAGGTACCGCTCGGACAGCTCGCTGCCGAGCATCGCGGTCTCCGCGCGCTTGGACACCGTGGCCGCGAACGTCCTCGGATCGGCGATCGTGGTCTCGAACAGCAGCGCGACCGCATCGGC
>JAYVLW010000034.1:0-4409 GCA_043759315.1 Myxococcales bacterium | reverse complement strand
CTGGCGACCGGTGACACCGTCCACCCCGGCGAGCGCATCCGGTTCGAGATCAATGCCGCCCGCAAAGGCTTCGTGACGGTGATCGGCATCGACGGCGCTGGCACGAAGACCACCTACTTCCCCTTCGGCGCCTCGGCCGCCGCGGCCGTCGACCCCAACGAGAGCCGCATCCTCCCCGGCGCCATCGCGCTCGACGCGACCCCGGGCGACGAGACCTTCTTCGCCGTCTACGCGACCCGCCCGTTCACCACCGAGGAGGCGTTCGCGGCCGTCGGGAAGCCAATGGAAGGGATGAGCTCAGCCGAGGTCGTGCTGCACAAGCAGCCCTAAAGGGGACGTCCGGCAAAGGGGACCGTCCGGCAAAGGGGACGGTTTCAACTTACGCAACTTGCGATCGGCAACCCCGCGAACTCCGGTGACACGTCGGCAGGGCGTCGTTGGCTCCGCGCAGGCGGATCGAGGTCCGCGTCTGGGGCGCCCGCGCGAGCTCGGGTTCACACCGGGGGCAGCAAGTACCGGTCACGCAGCGCGACCGACGCGATCAGCGCGGCCCACAGGTCGGGAGCAAGGTCGGCACCTGGCGCCACAGCCATCGCGATCCGATCCAGCGCCAGCCGGTCGGCGTGGTCGCGCTCGAGTCGCACGTGCTCGACGGGCCGGCGCGCAAAGGCGGCGAGCGCTCGCGAGAGGTACGCGAGGGTCCGCGTGTCCGCCCGGCGGACATCGAGGACCGGGAGCTCCAGGGCGTCGGCCACGGTCCACTCGACGACCCCGTAGCCCATCGAGCCGCGGCCTAGCGACTCGAGGGCGACCGCTGTGGGGAGTGCATTGAGCACCGCTGCGAGGCCGACCAGGTCGACGCCCGGACGCGGCAGGACGGCATAAACGCGCTGGTCGGCCAGCATCGGCACGTCGGCGAGGCGCTGCACGAACCGAGGGCCGTATGCCTTCGCGAGGAACAGGCGCGCGGGGTTCGTGGGTAACGACCACCACGGATCGCGCCGGGCGGCGCTCGTGGCCAGCGCTTCGGCCTGGTGCGCACGCAGCCACGCGGCGATCCGCGGCGTGCGCGCGAGCTTCGCGTCGTGGGGCAGCGTGATCGCGACGAGGGGCGAGTCCTCGGGGGCGATCGCGATCGGCGCTGGCGCTCCGTTGAACGGCGAGCGCACCACCGGCGCGAGGAATGCGGGCTCGAGGCGCTCGTGCTTCGCGGTTTCGCGGCGCAGATAGAACACGTGGTTCGCCCCGGTCGTCAGGCCGCGCCGTACCTCGGCGAGCTCGCGCAACGGGACGACCGCATTACCAGCGGCGGTGCGCCAAGCGAACCATGCGGCGGGCGCCCGCAGCGCGGCGGCCCAGCCCGCGGACGAGCCCGCGCGGCGCTCGTCGGCGTACGCGGCGATGGCATCGAGCCCCGACTTTCGTGCCGCGACCTCGGTCGGCGCCGTGAGCCGGAGCAGCCGCGGCGCGTGTGCGACCGGCGGGCCCTCGTGGCGCTGCGCGACGAGCAGCATCGGATTGACCGCGGCGTCCGCAAACCAGCGCTCCATCGGCGCGATGATCAGTGCGCGCACCGACGCAACCCGCTCGACCGCGCTCCACAGCGTGCTTGCTCCGTCGGAGTCGAGAAGCGCGGTCGAGACGACGAGCGCGAGTGTCCCCCCGGGCCGCACGAACCGGAGAGCGCGCAGGAGGCACGTCGCGGCGACGTCGCCATGGCGCGCGATCGAGTCGAGCAATTCGCGCGGTAGCTCGGGCCAGTCCTCCGCGATGGCGCGCGCTCGCGCTCGCCGTACCTCCGGGGCGACCCGCCCGGCGCGGACGTACGGCGGGTTGCCGATCACGAGGTCGAAGGTTCCAAGCTCTTCGACGAGCCCCGAGGCGAGCGCATCGCGGCACTTGATGGTCGCTCCGGGAATCGTGGCGGCGCGTGCGGCCGCCGCGGGATCGATCTCGACGCCGGCCAGCGCAACGAACCCGGCCTCGCGCGCCGCTTCAAGGAACGCGCCATCGCCGCACATCGGGTCCAGTACCCGCGTCCGAGAACCGGACACGCCGGCGGCAGCGATCGCGAGGCGCGCAACGGTCGCGGCGGTGAACCATTGCCCGAGGTCGCGACGTTCTACGGCTGTTCGCGGACTTACCGATCGCAAGTTGCGTAAGTTGAAAGCGTCCCCATTGCCGGACACATCAGGCCTCGAGCTTGCGGATCCGGAGGGCCGCCACCGTGCCATAGACCAGCGCGAGGATGCCCAGGGCGAGCAGCGGCGACGCAACGCCGCTCTCGACCGGCCACAGGCCGGAGAGGGCGCGGACCTGGTGGGTGACGGAGAGCTCGCGCAAGGTGGCCGGGAGAACGCCCAGCGGCGAGTCGAAGAACAGGATGTAGCAGATGGTCAGAGCCATGCCGTGGCGCGGGGCGAGGGCGGCAATGCCGGCGGACACGATGGACAGGACGGCGACGCCGAGCGCGAGCGCGAGGCATGGGCGGGGGGCGGGCCAGGTGTGCCAGGCGATCTGGGAGGAGATGGCCCAGCTGCCAAGGACGACGAGGGTGACGATCGGGACGAGGGTGAGGAGCTTGCCGGCGACGATCGACCACCGCGGGATCGGCCGCGACCACAGATAGGTGGTGGTGCGATCCTCGATCTCCTCCCCGATCGAGGCCGCGACGAACATCGGAGCGAGGACCGCGGCAACAAGGAGCTCGAACACGAAGACCTCTTCGCCCGCCATGCCGCGCGCTCCGCCCATCGCGCCGGCGTAGATGATGGGGAGGATCGCGATCACGAGGGCGACCGAGAGGGCGCGGCCGCGCAGGAGGCGCGTGAGGGTGAGGCCCGCCATGGTGAGCGTGCTGCCGAGAGCGGAGGGGACGCGGTGATCGCTCATCGGCGTCCCTGATCGTTGCCGGTGAGGTAGTCGAACACGGCGCCGAGGTTGTTGTCGGGCGAGGACAGGGCGGTGACGGCGATGTGACCGTCAAGGACGGTGGCCGCGAGCTGGTCGTAGCAGCGGTCGGGATCTCGGGTCTCGATCAGGATGCCGTGGCGCTCGAACACGATGCGCGCGACGTGGTCGGCGGTCGCGAGGGCCGCCGCGACGTGCCGCGGCTGGTCGCACTCGATGCGGATCCGGTGCGGGTGCCGATCGATGAGCTTGCGGATCTCGTAGACGTTGCCCTCGGCGAGGACCTGGCCGCGGTAGATGACGACGATCTCGGAGGTCAGCGCCTCGATCTCGTAGAGCACGTGGCTCGACACCACGACGGTCTTCCCGGCGTCCGCGAGCTTGCGGATCCTCTCGACGATGTCGACACGCGCGATCGGGTCCACACCGGTGAGCGGCTCGTCGAGGAGGATGAAGTCCGGATCGTGCGCGATCGCGGTCGCGAGCTTCGTGCGCTGGCGCATGCCCTTCGAGAAGCCCTTGACCCGACGGTTCATCGCATCGGTCATGCCCATCTGCGCGATCGCGTCCTTGGCCGCGGTGGTCGCGCGGCGGCTCGGGACGCCCGCGAGCTTGGCCATCACGGTGACAAGCTCGAGCGCTGTGAGCTCGTCCCACGTCTTCTCGTGCTCGGGCGCGTAGCCGATGCGCCGCCGCACCGCGACATCCTCGAAGGGGTTCTTGCCGTAGACCGCAAGGGTGCCGCGCGACGGTCGCAGGAGGCCGGCCATCAACTTCATCAGCGTCGACTTGCCCGCGCCGTTCGGCCCCAGGAGGCCGACGATGCCGCCGCGCAGCTTCCAGCTCACGTCGGAGATGCCGAGCACGTGGCCGTACCACTTGCTGCAGTTGTCGACGAGGACGACGCTCACCCTGCGCCTCCCACGCCCGAGCCATACGCTCGCCGGACCTGGTAGCTGAGGATCGCGATGCCCGCACCGGCGTGGATCAGCAGCGACGCGAGCGCCGCGTCGTACGGCACGCTTCCCGCGCGGCCGCGAAATAGCTGCAGGTCGAACAGGTGCAGCGCGACGGCCTCGAGAGCGGTGGCGAGATCGAGCGCACCGATCCAGCTCCCGCTCGCTCTCCCGAGCAGGCTGACCATCAGGCCGAACACGAGGTAGTACGCGGCCCACAGGGCCATCGCGTAGCGCACGTTGGCGAACAGCGACGAGAACGCGAGTGGCACGGTCGCGAACACGATCGTCCCGAGAAGGCCGATGGCGATCGCCTTCGGGATCAGGGGTAGCGTGGCGACGAGCTGCTCCGTGTTCTCCGAAAGGCCGAGGCGCGCGAGGGCGAGCGTCAATGGACCCGCCAGCATGATCAGGGCCATCAGCCCGAGCATGCCGCCGAGCTTCCCGAGCACGTAGTCGCGCGGCCGCACCGATCGCGCGAAGTAGAACGTGAACGCGCCGCTCTGGACGTCGCCAGCGATCACGCGGGCGCCGATCGTCAGG
>JAYVLW010000033.1:0-3722 GCA_043759315.1 Myxococcales bacterium | reverse complement strand
CGGCAACCGGGTGCGCAGGCTCGTCATCGAGACCCAGTTCGAGGAGATGGTGATCGAGAGCAAGAGCGTGGTCGACGTGCTGGACGTCGATCCGCTGGGGTTCGGGCCGCTGCGGGTCAGCTCCACGATCCCGCTGGTGTGGATGCCCTGGCAGCGCCAGGTGCTCGATCCGTATCTGTTGCCGCCCGAGCTCCCCGAGACGCAGCTCGCGGAGCTCGCCGAGTACGCGATGAGCTTCGTCAAGCGCAACGACTACGACCTGCTCGACACGCTCCTCGACATCAACCAGACCATCTTCCGCGAGTACGCCTACCAGCAAGGCGTCACCACGGTGGCGACGACGGCGTTCGACGTGTACTCGAGTCGCCGCGGCGTGTGTCAGGACTTCACGAACGTGATGATCTGCCTCGCGCGTCTCCTCGGCGTGCCGGCGCGCTACGTGTGCGGCTACATCTATACCGGGCCGAAGGCGGCGAACACCGTGCAGTCCGAGGCATCGCATGCCTGGGTCCAGCTCTACCTGCCTCAGGTCGGCTGGAAGGGCTTCGATCCCACGAACGGGATCCTGACCCAGACCGATCACATCCGCGTCGCCGTGGGGCGCAACTACATCGATGCCACGCCGACGAGCGGCACGATCTTCGTCGGTGGCGGCGGCGAGACCCTTGCCGTGGACGTCAAGGTCGAGCCGCACCAGGACGGACCCGCGAGCGGCTGATGGAGATCCTCAACCTTCACGAGCTCGAGGCGCAGGCGAAGGCGAAGCTTCCCCAGCTCGCGTGGGACTACTACTCCTCCGGCGCCGACGACGAACTCTGCATCCGCCGCAACATCGACGCGTACGAGCGCGTGCTCCTCCATTACCGCGTGCTCGTCGATGTGGCGCGGCGCTCGCTGGCGACCACCGTGCTCGGCGAGCGGCTCGCGATGCCGATCGCCGTGGCACCGACCGCGTTCCATCGCCTCGCGCATCCCGACGGCGAGCTCGCCACCGTGCGCGGCGCCGGTGATGCGGGCACGCTGTTCATCCTCTCCACCCTCTCGAACACGAGGGTCGAGGACGTCGTCGCCGCGGCGAGCGGGCCCGTGTGGTTCCAGCTCTATGTCTACAAGGACCGCAAGGCGACCGAGGCGCTCGTCCAGCGGGTCGAGGCCGCGGGGTGCCGCGCGCTGGTGCTCACCGTCGATGCGCCGCTGCTCGGCCGCCGCGAGCGCGACGTCAAGAACCGGTTCGGACTCCCGCCGGAGCTCGGCGTCGAGAACCTCCACGCCGCGGGCTACTCGCCGGTCCCGTCCGCCGGCGGCGAGTCCGGACTCGCCGCGTACTTCGCCGATCTGCTCGATCCCGCGCTGACCTGGGACGCGCTGCCGTGGCTGCGCTCGATCACGAAGCTGCCGATCCTCGTCAAGGGCATCGTGCGGGCCGATGATGCGGTGACCGCGGTCGCACAGGGGGCCGCCGGCATCGTCGTCTCGAACCACGGTGGCCGCCAGCTCGATGCGGCGCCCGCCACGATCGACGTCCTGCCGCGCATCGTCGACGCGGTCGCTGGCCGCGGCGAGATCCTGCTCGACGGCGGCATCCGCCGCGGCACCGACGTGGTCAAGGCGATCGCCCTCGGCGCCCGCGCGGTGCTCGTCGGCCGGCCGATCCTGTGGGGCCTCGCCGTGCACGGCCGCGAAGGCGTCGCCGGTGCGCTCGGCGTGCTGCGGCGCGAGCTCGATCTGGCGATGGCGCTGTGTGGGTGCGCGAGCGTCCCGGCGATCACGCGCGACCTGGTCACGCCGTGATCTGGACGCTGATCGGAACGCTCGGCATCGTCACGGCGTCGATCATCGTCGGCATGTGGGCGGACCGGCGGTGGACGCTGCTCCCGCGCAAGGAGGACTTCCAGCTCGCGCGCGGCCAGCAGCCGCTCCTCCCCGGTCACGTCGCGGGGGAGGCGCCGGCGACCGCGCTCGTCGCATCGATCGGCGAGATCGAGCGGATTCGCCGCCGGCAGAGCTGCCCACGGTGCAAGGTCGCGCTCGACTCCGCCGCCGACGATCACGTGACGTTCGACGGCGGGGAGCGCCGCGTCCTGCGCTTCACCTGCCCGCGTTGCCACGGGCTTCGCCGCGTGTACGTCACCGAGAGATCATGACCGCGGTGGTGCGTTCTCCACCCGCAGCGCTGCGAGGCGCGCGCTCGGCTTCTCGGGCTGAGGTATCGTGACGGCGATGGCTGGCGCCGACGATCCGCTGATCGGTCGAACGATCGAGGGTCGCTATGTCCTCAGGCGCCGGATCGGCCGCGGCGGCATGGGCGTGGTCTACGAGGCAGAGCACGCCGCGCTCGACCGGCGGGTCGCCGTCAAGCTGATCGCGATGAAGGAGGCGCCGGAGGCGTACCTGACGCGGTTCCGTCGCGAGGCGAAGCTGGCGAGCCGGATCACCCACGAGCACCTCGTCCACGTCTACGACGTCGGCAGCGATCCCGAGACCGGCGCCGACTACATCGTCATGGAGTACGTCGAGGGCCGCGATCTCGGCAAGGAGCTCGAGAGCGGGCCGCTTGGCTTCGCGCGAACGATCGCGATCGCGCGTCAGTTGCTGCAGGGGCTGCACGCGATCCACGAGGGCGAGATCATCCACCGCGACATCAAGCCGGCGAACGTCATGCTGACCACGCGGTCCGGCGAGCGTGACTTCGTGAAGCTGATGGACTTCGGGATCGCGCGCGCGGTCGGCGACGCGAGCCTGACCGTGACCGGCCACGTCGTCGGCACGCCGAGCTTCATGTCGCCCGAGCAGCTACGCGGGCAAGAGGTCGATCGCCGCAGCGATCTGTACGCCGTCGGGGTGACGCTGTTCGCGATGATCGCGGGCCGCTTGCCGTTCGATGGCAACACCGCGCTGCTCGCCGGGGCCCACGTGTTCCAGCCACCGCCGTCGCTCGCGAAGCTGCGTCCCGGCACGCCGCCGGCGCTGGTCGCCGCCGTCGAGCGCGCGCTCGCGAAGGCACCGGCGGATCGGTTCCCCGATGCGCTGGCGTTCGCGAAGGCGCTCGATGGCGAGGCACCGACGCCGGTCGCCGAGACCACGAAGATCGAGCGGCCCGCGGTGGCCGCGGTCGACCCGCGTCCGCGCCGAGGTCGCTCGCGTGCCGTGATCGCCGTCGGGGTGCTCGTCGCGATCGCCGCGCTCGCCGCCGTGATCTGGGTGCTCCAGCGTCCAGCCGCGCCCACAGCACCGACGACGGTCGCCACTCCCGCCCCGCCGCCGCCGCACATCGATGCCGGCGTGACCGCGCCCGTGCTCGATGCCGGTGTCGAAGTCACCGACGTCACCGCCGGTCCCGATCAGCCGCTGCCGAGGAACCAGTTGCCGGCAACCGCCCCGCCCGACAAGCGACCGAAGCAGCCGCCCGTCGCGGGCCCGCCGCAATCGTGCCACTGCATTCCGACCGACGCGCCCGACATCATCGGGCTGTGCGCGACGAAGGGACCGTCGCTGTGCCGGTGCGACGCGACGGACGGCGTCTCGTTGTGCCCGACGCCCCTCGCCCCCAAATCGTCGTGCACCCCGCAGGACGGCTTCGATTGCGTGCTCGCCGACTTCCATTGTCCCGATCGCCAGTACAGGGCGTACCACCTGCCCGGTCGCGCCGACGATTCCTGCACCGGCTTCGTGGTGCCGCCCTGGGGCGAAGCGGATCCCACGCGCAAGACCGGCCATCTCGA
>JAYVLW010000032.1:0-2607 GCA_043759315.1 Myxococcales bacterium | reverse complement strand
GTCTGGATCCGCCAGCTCGCCGCGAGCACGTCGTCCCGGAACACCCCGAGCACCGTGTTGGTGTTGCCGACATCGACGGCGAGCAGGACAGTCATCCGGCTCTCATGGTAGCTCGCCGCTGCCTGCTGTTGTAGGCTCGGGCCCACCTATGCGCCTTCTTCCGAAACTCTTCGCGATCAGTGTGTTGTCTTTCATGGCGGCGTGCGGCGGTTCGTCCGACTCGATGCCCGGCCCGCTGTCCAAGCACTTCGATGACATGCACATCGCCCGGATCCCGATCGACCAGCAGCGTGCGGCGGTCGAGTCGTTCCAGAGCGCGTACCAGGTCGCGAAGATGGAGAACGCCAATGCCGAGGCCGAGAAGGGCGAGGCGCAGTCGCAGCTGTCCGTCGTGAAGAACGAGCACAAGGCGACGAAGCTCGCGATCGATTCGGCCGTCTCGAACAAGAAGAGCGCCGAGGCGTCCGCGGACAACAACCGGATCAACCAGGCCGCGAAGGAGCTCCACGCCGCCGAAGCGGCCCAGAAGGCCGCGGCCGCGCGGGTGAAGTACTACGAGTCGTACCTGAGCTGGCTGAAGAAGCACAACAAGTACACCGCCGAGAACATGTACTGGCGCGAGGCCCAGTTCGAGCTCGCGAAGTCGCAGCTCGCGCAGAAGAACAACGTCTCGCCCAAGGGCGTGCAGTACGACTGGTTCCCGAAGCAGGAGGCAGAGCGCGGCAAGCACGCGGCGTCGGCGAAGGAGAAGGCCGACAAGGAGAAGCAGAAGGCGACCGGTGCCCGCGAGACCTGGCTCAAGGAGCAGGCGAACGCGGACAAGGAGAACGGCAGGAACTCGGCGATGCCGGATCCGATGGCTCCGAAGGCGGCTCCCAGCACGGTGGTCACCCCGACGGCGCCCACGCCGGCACCGGCACCGTCCGAGTAGCTCCTGGAAGATGTCGGCAGAGCCGACCGAGACCGCACGGATCCTCGTCGTCGACGACGAGCGGGTGATCCGCGAGATCCTCGCCGAGTTTCTGACGCTCGAGGGGTTCAGCGTGCACACCGTCGAGGACGGGGAGAAGGCGCTCACCGAGCTCCGCCTGCGTCCGTATGACCTCCTGATCACGGACCTCAAGATGCCGCGGCTGTCCGGGCTGCAGCTCCTCGAGAAGATCGAGCAGGAGCGGCTCGGCGTGCTGACCGTGCTGATGACGGGCTTCGGCACGGTCGAGACCGCGATCGAGGCGATGAAGAAGGGCGCGTACGACTATCTCCTCAAGCCGTTCAAGGTCGAGGAGGTGATCCACGTCGTCGAGCGCGCGCTGTATCGCCAGCGCCTGCAGACCGAGAACATCCGGCTCCGCGAGGCGCTGACGATCTACAAGGTCTCCGAAGCGATCGCGCTGTCCCACGACATCGAGCACATTCTCGACGTGGTGCTGCGCGCTGCCCTCGACGAGGTCAAGGCCGACGTCGCGACGCTGCATCTTCGAGACCCACGATCGGGCGCGTACGAGGAGCGCGTGAAGATCGTCGCATCGTCGGAGGCGCCGGGCATCGGCCTGCCCTCGCCGGCGTTCCACGTGCTGATGGATCAGTTCTCCCAGGGCATGCCGATCCTCGCGCATGGCGGCAAGGCGTCGCGGTTCTTCACCGAGAGCTCGATGCCGGCCGAGCTGTCCTCGTTCGTGTCCGTACCGTTGCAGGTGCGGGCCAGCATGGTCGGCGTGCTCAACGTGTTCTCGTTCACGCCTGGCAAGAAGTTCGACGAAGGCCATCGCAAGATGCTCGCGGTGCTCGCCTCGCGCGCCGCGAGCGCGATCGACAATGCGCGCCTCTACGGCGAGCTCCGCACGAGCAACGACGATCTCGTCAAGGCGAACCTCTCGCTCGAGGAGATGTTCCAGCAGACGGTGGCCGGCTTCGCGCAGGCGCTCGAGGAGAGCGACATGTACACCCGCGGCCACTCCGAGCGCGTCGCCGTGTACTCGGAGATCCTCGGCCGCGGGCTCACGCTCCCGGATGCGGAGGTGCGGCGCATCGTCCAGGCCGGCGTGATGCACGACGTCGGCAAGATCGGCGTGCGCTACGACATGCTCAACAAGCCCGGCAAACTGACGCCCGAGGAGGTCGCGGTGTTCCGCGAGCATCCCGCGAAGGGCAAGCGGATCCTCGAACCGGTGCCCTGCCTGCACCCGCTGATCGACGGCTGCTGGTGCCACCACGAGTGGTACGACGGCGGCGGATACCCGCGCGGGCTCGCCGGCGATCAGATCCCGCTCGTCGGCCGCGTGGTCGCGATCGCCGATGCGTACGACGCGATGACATCGGACCGCGCGTATCGGCGCGCCCTGCCGCACGAGGTCGCGGTCGGCGAGATCGAGCGCTGCGCCGGCACGCAGTTCGACCCCACGCTCGCGGATGCGTTCGTCAAGCTGATGGAGGAGTGGCGCCTCGTCATGCGCACGCGTGGCCACGACTCCTTGATCCCGAGGTGACCATGGCAGTCCACATCCGCGACGCGTTCTGCTCGTACTGCGGCACGAAGTTCGCCGAGCCCCTCGCGTACCCCCGCACCTGCGCCGGGTGCTCCACGACGATCTGGGCGAACGCGATCCC
>JAYVLW010000031.1:0-12117 GCA_043759315.1 Myxococcales bacterium | reverse complement strand
TCCGCGAACGTGTCGGCGCGCTCGACCGCGAGGCGCGTCTTCGCGTGCCACGAGTCGTGCATCGCCGCTGCGCCGGCCGCCTGCACCCCGTACACGGCGACGCCGGGGCGGAGCTTCTGGGTCGCGACGATCGCGCCGACCGCCTGCGATCCGCCGCCGACGGCGACGACGATCGCGTCGAGCTCGGGAGCCTGCTCGCAGATCTCGGCCGACAGCGTGGCCGCGCCGGCGATCACGTTGGCGTCGTTGGTCGAATGCGCCATCACGAGGCCGCGCTCGCGCACGAGCCGGTGCGCGACCTCGACCGACTCGTCGTAGTCGCGGCCTGCTTCGATCAGCTCCGCACCGTGGCCGCGGATCGCGGCGTTCTTCTCGGGGTTGTTCCCGTGCGGCACGCAGATCACCACGGGCACGCCCAGCCGCGCCCCGGCCCATGCGAGTCCCGCGCCGTGATTGCCCCGCGTGGCCGCGACCACGCCCCGCGCGCGCTGGTCGGGGACGAGGGCCGTCATGAAGGACATCGCGTTGCGCGCCTTGAACGCGTTCGTCGGCAGGTGGTTCTCGTGCTTCACGAGCACGCGCACCCCGAGCTCTTCGTCGAGGGACGGGTAGTGGCGGAGCGGGGTGGGCAGCACGTACGGCGCGATGCGAGCCCGAGCGGCGATCACGTCGTCCCAGCTGATCGGCAGCACGCGGCGAGTCTACCCCTGCGCCTCATGCGTGGCACAATGCACGCGTGGAAGTGTTCTTCCTCATGATGGGCCTCTGGCTCGTCGTCGCCGTGGCGCTCGGATTCCGGCGCCCCAAAGGCTTCGGCGGAGCGGCCCTGCGCGCGCGGCTCGACGCGGTCTACGGCGAACCCCACGAGCTCGTCCGCGTCACGCCGGAGGCGTTTCCCGAGGCAGATCTCGAGTTCTACGAGCGCGCGAGGAAGGAGCTCGAGGCGCGCAAGTACACGTCGATCGGTGACGTCGAGGACCTCACCATGTCGCGGATCTATCCGCAGAACCGCACCTTCCTGCGGTTGTTCGTGGATGCCGGCGGCATGATCCGCGCCAGCGCGTATCACCTGCACCCGCGCGGCGTCGTGATCTCGCTGCTCCAGCTCGTGCAGCTGTTTCCGCGGCACCTGCGCGTCGTCGAGCTCGTCAGCGAGGTGCAGGGCACGTTCCTCGTGACGAGCAACACCCACGGCGTCGATCGGCTCGAGCCGCCCCCCGAGGCGAAGGTCGAGCGGCTTCCGCTCGGCACGCCGGTCGGAGAGATCGTTGCCCGCCACGAGGCGCGGATCACCGAGATGGTGAAGGCCTACCCGGCGCGTGCGCCCGTCAGCTTCGAGTCGCTCGAGGACATCATCGCGTCGATGGGGCGCGCGCACCTCGCGATGGCGCGGCACCGCCAGAAGGTCGGTGGCCTGTCGCGCGACGAGCTCGAGCGGCTCAAGGGCCGCCCGCTGAGTGCGACCGAAGAGCAGTTTCTCCGCGAGGTGCAGGGCACCGAGAAGCCAGAGCCGTCGTCGTCGTGACTACGGACAGACGGGCGCGTTGAACGTCGCGGTGATGTCGGTCGGTGCGCCGGCGATCGTGACCTGGGCCGCCAGCGAGCCCGTCACGTAGTCGTTCGCGGAGTCGACCGTAATCGCACCCGAGACCAGGGTCGCGCCCATGTACGAGAGGTACGCCGACGGCGCTGCCACGATCGTGTCCTGTGCGGCCCGCAGCGTGGTGGCGCCGAGGGGGATGGCGGACTGGGTCACCACCGTGTCGAGCTCCACCGTCGCCACCGGCTCGCCCGCGCAGCCCTCGGTCAGCGCGAATACGATCGTCCACTTGTGGTACGAGCCACCCGAGATCGTCGCGACGCCCTGTGTGGCGTGCGCCGACCGCACCGCCGGGTTGGGGCTGAACATCGCGGTGCTCAGCGGAGCCTCCGGGCTGGTTGCGCACGAGGCACAAACCGCGAGCAACAGGAACGATCGCACGCTTCAAGTAGGCGCGCCCCACAGCGCCGTGTCAACGCGGGAAAAAGCCTTCTTGACCCGACGTGGTCGCCACGGCACCCGTGCCGTCTGCGATTCGATCATCAACCTGGTTCCGGTTCTTCCCAACCTGGTTCGGTTCTTGTCGTGACCTACTTCTCGGCGGTCTTCACCATCGCTTCGACCGCGCGGTCGAGCACGTCGGTGATGTCCTTCTCGGCCTCGAACTCGAAGGCGCGCTGGACCTCGTCGGACCGCGCCGACTTCTTGACGTAGACCGACGCGATCGGGCCGCCGGTGACGGTGATCGTGGACATGCATGTCGGCTTCGCGTCCAGATCGAACACGACGACCCGCCCCTTGATCGTGGCCGGGCTGATCAGCATCGCCGTCGCGGCCACCGGTGCCTTGACCTCGTCCGTCGCGAACAGCGCGAGCCCGTGCAGCTCTCCGATGTTCCTGACGGCACGTTCGACGGTCGATGCGTCGGGCGATCGCAGGTCGTCGAAGTCGCGAGCGTCCCTGTTCGTTCGCGCGTACCCCGGGATGCTCGCGTCGCCCTTGCCGCCCGTCATCACATCGGCCGTCGCGCTCGACAGCACCTTCACTCCTGCGCCGGGGCGACACGCCGGCAGGCTCGCGGTCGAGGCGGGGAGCGCCGCGACCGCGCGGCGGACGAGATCGAGCCTGGCACTTGCGACCTTGGCGATCGCCGGATCGAGGGGCTTCGCCTCCGGCTCGGCGCGCCTGGGCTTGCACCCGCTGAACGCGACGGCCACGACCAGCCACCTGGCGAGCATCGAACGACGATCGCAGCGCGGGAGGGGAGAGTCAATTCGTGCCGGCCGCCTCTCGCCCGATCCGATCCGGATCTGGCCGGGAGGCAAACGCCGGCGCGCATCGATCTCAATCGGTGACGGGCAGGGCGCTCGCCTGTCCTGCGCGGCGTAGTCACGCCGCCGCGCGACCGCGCCGTGCCGAGCTCGTTGCCCTCGACGACGAGGCTGGACGATGCCGGTACAGCCGCGACGCCGTCGTGACGCTACAACCGTCCCATCACGATGCGCCTGAATCCGTACTTGTTGTGCGTCGCCCCGGGCCGGATGAACCCCGCGATCCCGATCCCACTTCCTCTCGCCACCTTCGCCGAGTCCGCACCGTCATAGCCGGTGACCAGAACCCCGTTGACGTAGAGGCTGAGCGCGTTGCCGACCTTGGTGGCCCTGACCACATCTCCATCCTTTGGGATCACGCTGGCCCCACCAACGTTTCCGATCGATGTGAAGTCGGAGGGCCCGCCGTCGAGATAGACGATATCCACGCCGCCGCCCGAGTTGAACAGGAATTCGTTCCAGATCCGCGAACCCGCGGCGCTCGAGCATCCGAGGATCAGCTCGAGCTCGTGATTGGCACCAGCGGCGTTCGCGTTGTAACCGGGCTCCTTGTAGATCACCGCCTCGACGTACTGATCGCCTGGAAACCCCGGAACGAACGCGAAGCTATCGTCGTAGGCAACGCCGCCGTGCGTATCGAATGCGATCCTCGTGACTCCGTCGGATGCGACATCGACGCGCATGCTCGTCATGTTGCCGGGCGCGATGTTTCCGCCGGTTCCCTGGGTGTTGTTGGTCCACACGCCTCCCGCCGACAGTGGGTTCTCGATCGTTGCGGTGCTGAAGTCGAGTGCGTACGTCCCGGCAGGAAGCCTGGCGTCAGGGTCGCCGTCTAGCACCGCCGCATCGACCTGCGACGGACCACTCGCGCCCGAGCCGCAGCCCGCGCCGGCCACGACCGCGAAGGTCAGGAGATGACGAGACATCGAGGGTCGGGCCTGGGCGACGTACTCGAGCACGAGGTCGCGCCGCCACGTGATCTGCCCCTCGTCGGGGAGGAACGATCGCACGTTTCAAGTAGGCGCGCCCCACAGCGCCGTGTCAACGCGGGAAAAAGCCTTCTTGACCCGACGTGGTCGCCGAGCGCACGCTCGAGAGTGGTGGACTCGAAAAGCTTCGTTGGTGGCCGCCTGGGTCGCTACGAGATCATCGAGCATCTCGGGTGCACGGACATCTCCGAGCTGGTGCTCGCGCGCGTCTCCGGTCCCGAGGGTTTCGGGCGGCCTGTCGCGATCAAGTGCCTGCGCCGCGAGCATGCCGCCGACCGCGGCGTGGTCGACATGTTCCTCGCCGAGGCGCGCCTCGCCGCCACGCTTCGTCACCAGCACATCGCCGAGGTCACCGACAGCGGCGAGATCGACGGCGTGCCCTACGTCGCCATGGAGTACTTCCACGGCGAGGATCTCCGCCGCCTCCTCGCGCGCGTCCACGAGCGCTCCGAGCAGGTCCCGCTACCACACGTCATCGAGATCGCGATCGCCGCGGGCACCGGCCTTCACGCGGCGCACGAGCAGAGAGGCACCGACGAGAAGTCGCTCGAGATCGTCCACCGCGGCGTCTCGCCCGCGAGCATCCTGCTCGGCTTCGACGGTAACGTCAAAGTCGTCGACTTCGGCATCGCGCGAGCCACGCTGCGCGCCGCGCAGACCCAGACCCAGATGCTGCGCGGCACGGCGCCGTACATGTCGCCCGAGCAGTGCACCGGCAAGAAACTGGATCGCCGCAGCGACGTGTTCTCCCTGGGCATCGTGCTCTACGAGCTCGCCACCTGCCGCCGCCTGTTCAAGGCAAGCAACGAGTACCTCACCATGGCCGCGATCGTCGCGTGCCAGGTTCCCCCGCCGTCGCGGCATCGCGCCGATCTGCCGCCGTCCGTCGACGAGATCCTTCTCCGCGCCCTGTCTCGCGACCCGGCGGCGCGATACCAGACGGTGCAGGAGCTCGTCGAAGCCTTCGAGGCCGTCGCCATCGACCTCCGGTCCACACCGGCCGCGCTCGCCGCCTACGCGACGCAGCTGTTCGGCGAGCGCCCCGAGCCGTGGAGCGCGCCGAGCACGGCGCGCGACGCCGTCCATATCGACTTCGATGGCAAGGGCACGGGCATCGCTCCGCCGCCCGCCGAGGCACTGCTCTCCAGGGTCGCGCCCACGCCGTTCAAGACCAAGGCCTCACCGATCGAGGCCGCGCGCGCGCAAAGCCTCGCCGGGACGCCGACCGCGCCCGTGTCGCCCATCGTGATTCCCGACGGCGCGTCGCGTCGAGATCCGACGGCACCTGTCGTGCTGTCCGCCCCGCGCTCGCACCGCGTCACCCGTGCGCCCGTTCCGCCACCAACGCGCCAGCGCCCGAAGACGATCCAGATCCCGACCAGCGGCTTCGCGACGCCGCGCAGCGACACGACCCTCGCCGGCATCGGTGTCGTGCCCGCCGCGGCCGACGTCACCATCTCGGGCACCGGCGTGGTGTCGACGGCGCCGCCTGCCGCGCCCGCCGCCGACGCAAGCCTGTCGGGCATCGGCATGGTGCTGCCGCCGAGCTCGGGCTTCGAGCCAGGTGACGGGACCACCGAGATCGTCGCGGCGCTCGCGATCGAGACCACCGTCGACGCACATGCCTCGGTGCCCACGGCGAACGCGTCGTCGGTCGCCGCCGCAAGCGCGGTCAAGGCCGCGCGCGGACGCTCGCGCAGCAGCGGCGCGATCAACGTCAGCGAGCCGGCGGACGCGGGTGCCGCGGCGCCGAAACGCCGCGGCCGCGCGCGCAGCAGCGGACCAGCGGTGGTTGCAGGACCGACCCGGTCCACGGAGTCGAGCCCCGCCGCCGAGCCGCTCGTCGAGCCCGCGCGTGGAACGCCCCGCCTGTCCGTGATGGCCTTTGCGGCGCGACCGCGCGAGGTCTCGGCCGTGTCGCCCGTCGTGGTCCCGCCTTCGACGACGCGGCTCTCCGCGCCGATCCCCGTCGCGCCGGCCGTGACCCTCGATGAGAGCTGGGACAGCACGTCGTTTCCAGCGCCGCCGTCGGCGACCGCGTTCGTGCCGATGGGCGCCGGCGACGCGGTGATGATCGGACCCCCGCCCGCCATCGACGACGAGCCGGCAGATACCTCGTCCGTGCTGACGCCCTCGTTCGTCGGTGCCGTCGAGATCATCGACGCACCAGACCGCAACAGCACCGAGATCGTGACGCCGCTTCCCACGCCGCGGCCTTCGGCGCCGCCCGGCGACGCGTGGGCCAACGGCGACGACGATCTGGATGGGTGGCCGTCACCGCGACGATGGTGGCCGTTCGCCGCGATCGCTGGCGCTGCCGTGCTGCTCGTCATCGTCCTCGCCGTGGCGCTGTCGGGTGGCAAAGACAAGCCGGTCGCACCGCTCGTCGAAGCGCCGGAGGATCCTGGCTCGGCGACGATGCCCGCGCAGCCGACGCCCGCAGCATCGGAGACGGCGGCAAGGTCTCACGAGCCCGCGAGCGCCCCGAACATCGCGACGAGCGCGAGCCCGACGACGAGTGCGCCACCGACGGTGACGGAGGCGGCGAACGTGACGACGAGTGCGCCCCCGACCGCGAGTGTGCCCGCGACGGCGACGGAGATCAGGCCGACTTCGACAACGAAGGTCGCGACGACCGCGAAGCCGCCGACGTCGACATCGAAGGTCGCGCCGACGGCGAGCCAGCCAACGAGAGCGAAGGTGACGACGTCCGCGAAGCCTCCGCCGTCGACATCGAAGGTGACGACGACCGCGAAGCAGCCGCCGTCGACTTCGAAGCTTGCGCCGACCGCGAGGGTGATGACGCCGCCCGCGAAGTCGCTGACGTCGAAGGTCGCACCGACGGCGAAGCAGCCGACCGCGACATCGAGGGTCGCACCGACGGCGAAGCAGCCGACCGCGACACGGGCGACCGTGAAGCAGCCAGCGACGACATCGAGGATGGCACCGACGGCCAACCAGGCGACGTCCTCGAAGCTCGCGCCGACGGCGAGGGTGACGACGCCCGCGAAGCCGACGTCGGCAGCGAAGGCGAAGCCTCCAGCGGCGACATCGTCGAAGATCGCACCGACGGCGAACCGGGCGACGACCTCGAAGCTCGCTCCGACGGCGAAGGTAACGACGCCCGCGAAGCCGCCGCCGTCGAAGGTCGCACCCACGGCGAAGCCGCCGTCGACAACGAAGACGACGTTGAAGATCGCACCGGCGAAGCCGCCAACGGCCACGTCGAAGGTCGTGCCCGCGGTGAAGCAGCCGGCGAGCGCCGGGAAGAAGCCGGCGCCAGCATCGACCGCGAAGCCGCCAGTGCTCGTCGGAAGACCCGCGTCGAAGCCGAAGAAGTAGTGCTCCGCGGCGGCGACCGTGGTCGCTGCGTTCAAGATCGCGGCGTATCCGACAAATCCGAACTTCGTCGCTGGTCCGGGCGTAACCGAGACCGTCGCTGCGGCCTCTTATCCACACCTCCGTGTCTCTGATCCACCTGAGAGAGGGCCCGATGAAACCGACAGGGTTGACAGGCTGGCTGGCACTATTCATGACGACAACAGCGTTGGCCGACGAGCCGAACCTCCTGTTCGACTTCACAAGGGCCGATGCCGCCTCGGAGTGGCAGACCGTCAACGACGGTGTGATGGGCGGCGTCTCCGAAGGCAACTTCAGGGTCACGGCGAAGAGGCTGGAGTTCTTCGGGACGTTGTCACTGGAGAACAACGGCGGCTTCACCTCGGTGCGCACCAAGGCCAAGAAGATCGGTCTGGAGCACGGCGACACGCTCGTCGCTCGGATTCGAGGCGATGGTCGCGAGTATTCGCTGAACCTCTACGTCAACAAGCCCCTGATGGCCTTCTCCTACCGAACCGTCGTCCAGACGAAGAAGGACACCTGGATCGAGGTCAAGGCGCCGCTCGACAAGTTCGAGGCGACTTCGTTCGGCCGGGTGGTCAAAGACGCCGGAGCGGTGAAACCGGAAGACGTCAACGCGGTCGGCTTCCTGCTGGGCGACAAGAAGGCCGGCCCGTTCAAGCTTGAAGTCGCTTGGATCAAGCGGGCGGGGGGGTAGTTCCTGACGATCGTCGATCGCGGCCGCTGCGGCTCGACCTGCAACTAAACGTCACCGCTGCCACGGCGGGGAGCGCGGAGGAACCATGACCCAGTTGCCCTCGTCGACGATTGCCGCCGGTCCATTGATGACCCTGACGTCGATGATGGTGTCGGGCAGGACGCTCAGCGCGACATCCGCCGAGCGGAACAGAATCGTGATGCGGCTCTGACCAGCTGGGTGACCACACGTGACTGCGGCCTTCCATCGTAGCTCTGGCGGCACCCCGTGGGACGGGTTGATCGCGGCCTGGTCGATCGCAGCCAGCGAGCCGCTCGCGACGACGACGCAGCTGTGGTGGGTGCCCACCAGTGCCGGTTCCCGTCGGATCCTCTCGAAGTCGAACCCGGGTGCGCGAAGCCGAGCGGCCTTCGCGTCGGGGCTCTCCGTGGCGCGCGAGTCGCAGCAGCCTCCTTTGGACCCGTGCGGATCGATCATCACGGGGTGCCGTCCGCGGCGTTCGATCAGGTGACCACGGATGTCGGCGACGTCGAGGTCGTCGACGACGCCGTCGATCTGGATCGCGAGCTGCTCGCCAAGCTCGATCGGTGCCTCCGCGCTCAGCTCGATCCGCGCCTCCCCATGGGGGTGATAGCAGCCGACGATCCAGGAGTTGCTTCGCTTCCGCGGCGGCTCTGCAACGTCACACTGCCGGATCTGACCGACCTCCTCCGGGTAGTAGCGCACGCGCCGGAAGTCGTAGGCCGCCGTCATCAGCTCGGCCAGGCCCGCCGACCGGGCGGCCGGGGCATCGTCGTGGACGGTTCCTCGAGAGCGGCCGTTGCACGCGACGGCCAGCATGGAGGCAACGAGCGAGTGAACGAACCGAGCCATCGTCTCGAAGATCCCGGTGCATGCGGCAGACCAGCGGCCGGATCGACGGAGATCGACGCCTTACGCCGGTGCGCCCATGGCCAGCTCAGGCACAGCGTGCCGAACCTGGCAGCGGCGCCGCTCCAGGCTCGCCGAATATCGACGTTCACCGCCCCACGCGTCAAACCGCGATACACTGGCCTCGATGACCCGGCGCAGCATCGTCGGCGCGGGAGCGAGGCCGACGTGTGCGAGGAGCCTGATGTTCCTCCTCCTCGTGGGATGTTCGTTTCATGTCCCGGCGGCGGGCCGGTCGGACGGTTCCGTCGGCGACGACGGCGGCGACGGCGGGATCGATGCAGGAACGCTCGGGTGCATCCGCGATGTCGACGCCAACCGCTTCTTCTCCTGCGCGGCGCGCAGCGATGGCACCGCATGGTGCTGGGGCGATGGCCAGTCCCGGCAGCTCGGCGATGGCATGACCACCAATCGTTCGACCCCCGTGCGCGTCGGGACGCTGTCGAACATCACCCAGGTCGCGACGGCGAGCCGCATGGCGTACGCACTCGATGCTGCCGGCACGATGTGGGCGTGGGGACTCAACGATGTCGGCCAGCTCGGCGACGGTACGACGACCGATCACGGCGATCCGCGCGCGGTCCCGGGGCTGACCAACGTGGTCGAGATCGATGCCGGGCGCGGTCACGTGTGCGCACGTACCGGCGGCGGGAACGTCTACTGTTGGGGCTACAACAGCGATCAGCAGGTCGGTAACGGCATGACCGGGCAGAACCGCCTCACGCCGTTCCTCGTGGTCGCGAACGCCACCCAGCTGACCGCGGGTGGGCGCCACACGTGCGCGCTACTCACCACCGGCGAGATCATGTGCTGGGGCGACAACGCCAAGGGCGAGATGGGCCTGGGCAGGTTCACCGGCGATGAGCCCCCGACGGTCATCCCTGGCTTCACCGCGGTGGAGGTCGGAGCCGGCGGCCGCCAAACCTGCGCCCGCAAGGCCGACCGCACCGTGTGGTGCTTCGGGGAGAACCGCTTCGGGCAGGTCGGTGTTACGGGCGCGACCGAGTTCGCGGTTCCCACGCAGGTGCCGGGGATCGACGACGCGATCCAGCTGATGATCGGCGGTCGCCGGAGCTGCGCGCGCCGCGCGAGCGGCGAGGTCTGGTGCTGGGGCGAGGCGATGTTCGGCAACTCCGGCACGGGCCAGGCCACGATCGGCAACGAGGCGCCTCACGCGGTCGCTGCGCTCGCCGGCGCGAGCGTCATGGTCAGCTCCGCGTACCACGCCTGCGCCGTCACCGCGAACGGCGTGCTCGGGTGCACGGGCCGCAACAGCCACGGCCAGCTCGGCGACACCACCCTGACGCCACGCAGTGGCTACGTGCCCGTCGCGCTCTCGTGCCCGTGACGCGTTCACTTCGCGACCGTTGACCGCCGATCCGTCCAGGCACGCGCCGTGTCACGGCAGGCCGATGACGCGGGTTGGCCGGACCGCGGTGCCGCCGACCGTGCCGTCGCCGATCTCGCCGAGCACATTCTCACCCCAGCACCAGACCGCCCCGTCACCGGTTCGCGCGCAGGTCGAGACGTCCGTGCGCGAGCGGATCTCGACAACATCGGCAAGCGGGACCACCCGAGGTATGGCGGATGACACGAAGGTGCCGTCGCCGAGCTCGGCACGGCTGTTGCCTCCCCAGCAGGCGACGGTGCGATCGCTTCGCAGACCGCACGCGTGGTCCGCTCCCACGGCGATCGCCGTCGTATCTGCGGTCCCTGCGATCGGTACCGGCGTTGACCGCGCCATCACGAGATCGTCGCCGAGCTGCTTGTTGTCATCGGCGCCCCAGCACTCGACGCTGTGATCGCGGCGGAGCCCGCACGTGAAGTCGTCGCCGGCGCCGATCGCCGAGTACGGTCCCACGGGTCCGGCGACCGGCGTGCGGCGCCGCGTCATCGAGCCGTCGCCAAGCTGCCCGGAGCTGTTGCGCCCCCAGCAGCGGACAGATCCATCCGCGAGCAGCGCGCAGACGTGCGCGGTGCCCGAGGTCAGGGCAGCTACCTCTGCGACTCCTGGTACGTCGCCGAACGCCGCTCGATCTGCGACCGAGTTATCGCCGAGGGCACCCTCCGTACCACCGCCCGCACACGCGACGGTGCCGTCGGCACGGCGGACGCACATCGTCGCAGTCGACATCGTGACTCCGGCGACATCGGCGGTGCCGATCGGCGTTGGGATCGAGCGCATGCTCGTGTCCCCGAGCCCGAGCTGGCCGTGATCGTTCGCGCCCCAGCCGATCGCGCCGCCGATCGCGAGGCGAGCACAGCCGCCGCCATCATCGACCTCGAGCTCGACCGTTGGTCCAGACGTCAGCACACGGAGCGGCGTAGGCGAGAACGCGCCTCCGAACCCAGCGCCGAGCAGTCCGGAGGCGTTGCTGCCCCAGCACCAGACGTCCCCCGATTGCAGCCGGGCGCAGCTTGCCTTGCCACCGACCGCGAGCTCGATGACCGCAGTGGGGTCCACGGTCGCGTCCGTGTCCGCGTCCGCGACGATGCGATCGAAGTCGATCCGGCCGCAACCCGTGGCGAGCGCGAGCAACAACCCAAACCGTGGGCGTACTACTCGCCCAAGCAGGTGAAGATCGTCGCGGTACCCCGGACGTCTATTGGTGGGGCTCGAGCTCCATCGCTGCAAGGCCTCAGCCCTTCAGCGGATCGGTGGTTCGTCCGCGGCGGTCGCTGCGGTGGGAATCGTGATGGCGAAGCGGGTGCCTCCGCGCGGTGGACACTCGACCGTGACGTCCCCACCGTGCGCGCAGGCTGCAAGCTTGACCAGGGTAAGCCCGAGACCGTGGTTCGCCCCAGCTGAGCTCGGGTCGGCGCGCACGAACTTTTCGAAGATGCGACCGCGCACGTCGTCGGGAATGCCCGGTCCCTCGTCGACCACGGCGATGCGCGCGCATGTGCCGTCGTGCTCCACCTGCACGATCACGCGCTGGTTGGGGCGCGAGTGTCGATACGCATTATCGAGCAGGTTGTCGAGCGCGCGTCGCATGACATCGGGATCGACGTCGGCGACCACCGCGTCCGCGGGCAGCTCGAGCACCGTGTGGCACTGCTGCGCGGCAGCGAACACCCGAGTCGCCCGCACCGACGCCCGCGCCAGCTCGCAGAGGTCGGTGCGCGTGCGCATCAGCGGCATGGCGTCCGACTCGAGGCGCGTGATGTCGAGCACGTCGCGTAGCATGCGACGCGCCCGCGCCAGCGCCTCGGTCCCCTCGCGGAGCGCGTCTCTGTGATCGCGAGTGAGCATCGGCGCATCCTCGAGCG
>JAYVLW010000030.1:0-21073 GCA_043759315.1 Myxococcales bacterium | reverse complement strand
CGAAGATCGTGCGCACGAAGGTCGTCGATCAGACGCAGTTCGATCCGGACAGCCAGTACTTCGATCCGAAGGCCACACGGGACAAGCCGATCTGGGACTGCGTCGACGTCGAGTACATCGCGACGTTCCCGCACCAGGTGACGCTCGAGCGCATGCGCTCCGATCCGATGCTCGCCGACATGCCGGTGCTGCGGATCGGGCGGCTCAGCGTCCAGCCCTGCGCCGAGCACGAGTACCGACGCGTCGTCGAGCTCGGGCAGACGCCGCCGCCGCCCTCGGCGCCGAAGCCGAAGGCCAAGGTCAAGCCCAAGAGGCCCGCCGCGAAGACCAGGCCGGCGCCGAACAAGAAGCCGGCGAAGAAACCGGCGAAGAGACCGGCGAACAAGCGATGAGCGTCGAGGACGAGATCGCACAGGCGTTCGCGCACGATCGCGAGGGTCGAGAACGCGAGGCGATCAAGCACTATGACCGCGCGTACGAGCTCGGCGTACCCGCGGAGCTGCGGCGGCGATTCCTGGTCGGCTACGGATCGACCTTGCGCAAGGTCGGTCGCGCCGAGGAGGCGATCGTCCTGCTCGCGGAGGCAGCTGCCGCGGATCCGGGTTATCCCGCGTACGGTGCGTTCCTCGCCCTCGCGCTGATGTCGGGCGGGCACCCGCGTGCGGCGCTGGCCGCGATGCTCGGCTGCGCGCTCGACACCGTCCCGCCGGGACTGTGGGACGGCTACGATCGCGCGCTCGCGCAGTACCAGCAGGAGCTGCTGGGGCCCGCGCTCAGGCCGTGAGGAATGCGAGCAGCGCGGCGCTGCGCTCGGGAGGAAGGTCGACGCCGGGCTGCGCCATCGCGTCCTCGGGGCCGTGCCAGTCGGAGCCGCCCGTGCAGACGAGGCCGAGCGAGTCGGCGAGCTTGACCCAGCGCGCACGCTCCCGCGCATCGTAGCCACCGGCGAACGCCTCGATGCCGGCGAGGCCTGCCGCCTTGTAGGTGCGCACGAGGTGGCCCGAGAGCTCGTCGTAGAGATGCGGATGGGCGAGCGCCATCGCGGCGTTCGCGTCGCGGCCGAGCGAGAGCGCCTCGGTGATCGGCAGTGCGTGGTGCGGCACGTCGACCGGACCTCCGTCGTAGAGGTGGCGCGAGAACGCGTCCTTCATCGACGAGGCCGCGCCGGCCGCGACCATCGCGCGTGCGAGATCGGGGCGGCCGACCGCGCGGCTGCCGGCGGCGGCGAGCAGGCGCTCGATGTCGAGCTTCACGCCGCGGTGCTCGAGCTTCGCAGCCATCACCCGCAGCCGGTTGATCCGCGCCGTGCGGACCTCGGCGAGCCGCGCCTCGAGCGCGTCCCAGGAGCCCCCGCGATCGTAGGCGAGCACGTGGATCGTCTTGCCCTCGTGATCGCACGACATCTCCACGCCGCGCAGCACACGCGCCCCGGGAACGTCGACCGCAGAGCCGGCGCACGTATCATGGTCGGTGAGCGCGAACACCTGGACGGAGCGTTCGGCGGCGCGCGCGGCGATGCGCTCGGGCGCCTCTGTGCCATCGGAGCACGTCGAATGGCAGTGCAGCTCGAACCGCATCCCGGCTGTATACATCTGGAGATCGCGACCCGGCTACCGACCCAGCGAAGGGCGGTGCGGTAGGCGGATGTAGGCGCCCACGAGCACCGTGAGGACCTGCTAGAATTTCGATCGGATGGGCATTCCGGGGGTCCAGGCACCTCAACGTCTCGGACGCTACGAGCTGCTTGCTCGGCTCGCGACCGGCGGGATGGGCGAGATCTTTCTCGCACGGCTGGAGGGTGCGGCCGGCTTCGAGAAGCTGTTCGTGGTCAAGCGGATCCTGCCGCACCTGGCCGATGACGCTCGGTTCCGCCAGATGCTGATCGCCGAGGCACGCCTCGCCTCGAAGCTGTCGCACGCGAACATCTGCCAGGTCTACGAGCTCGGCGAGACCGATGGGCAGCTCTACATCGTCATGGAGTATCTCGAGGGCGTCACGCTTCTGCCGCTGCTGCGCAAGCAGAGCAAGGAGATGGGGCAGCTCGACTTCGGCTTCATCGGTGGTGTGATCCAGCAAGTCACCGATGCGCTTCACTACGCCCACGAGCTGCGCGACCGCGGCGGTGAGTCGATCGGCATCGTTCACCGCGACGTCACGCCGGGCAACATCTTCATCACCGAGTCCGGCGTCGCGAAGGTGCTCGACTTCGGCATCGCGAAGGTCAAGGACGCGGCGGCGAACACGCAGACCGGGACGGTGAAGGGCAAGTACGCGTACATGGCCCCCGAGCAGCTGCGCGGCGCCTCGCTCGATCGCCGCGTCGACGTGTTCGCGCTCGGCGTCTGCGTCTACGAGATGATGGCGCTGCGCCGGCTGTTCCAGCGCAAGACCGACTACCTGACGTTCCGCGCGGTGATGGAGCAGCCGATTCCCGACGTGCGCCGCTACCGGCCTGACGTCCCCGATGGCCTCGCGATGGCGCTGGCACGTGCGCTCGATCGGGATCCTGCGAACCGCTGGGAGACGGCCCGGCAGTTCGGCACCGCCGTGCTCGATGCGCTCCAGGGCCAGCGGCCATGGTCGCAGGGCGAGATCGGTGATTTCATCCGCCTCGAGTTCTCGGACGAGCTGCGCAAGCGCACCGACCAGGTGGTCCTCGCGGTCCACAAGACGAACAACGGATCGCGCTCGACGATGCCGCTGATCGCGCACGAAGACGCGACCCAGCCCGGCGTCCACGACGACGACGATGATGACGAGTTTCCCGCGGTCGACTCGACGATCACGGAAGCGCCCATCGAGATCCGCTCGCTGGGCGGTTCTCCGCGCGACGCGAAGGACTTCACCGGCCAGCACACGCCGCCCCCGTTCGGCAACGAGTCGAGCACCAGCGGTGTGAGCCTGCAGCCGCTCGGCGGTGCGAACTCGATGCCGCAGGCGCAGATGGTCGCGCCGAAGCGGAGCATCGTGTGGCCGCTGCTCGCGCTCGCGATGGTCGGCATCACGGGCGGTGCGCTGTTCCTCGTGTGGAAGCAGATGCAGAACCAGCCGCCGCCGGCGGTCGTCAACATCACGTCCTCGCCGGATGACACACGCACGCCGGCGCCCGATCGCCCCGGCTCCGCAGCGGTGGTCGACGCAGCGGGCTCCGATGCGCCGGTCCCGCCGGGCAAGAAGCCGCCCGACAAGAAGCCGCCCGACAAGAAGCCGAAGGGCGATCCGTACAAGGAAGCGATCCAGCTCCATGGCGGCGGGGTGAAGCAGTGCGCCGCCGAGCACGGACCACCGCCCGCGGGCGTGCGTGTCGTCATCACCGTGTCGACCGACGGCCGCACGAAGAGCGTCGCGCTCGAGCCCGCGAACCTCAACAACACGCCTCTCGGGACCTGCATCAAGAACGTGCTGTCCGCGGCGTCGTTTCCAAGCTCGAAGGACGAGAAGCAGGTCGCCGTGACGCTGACCGGCCCGACCTAGGTCGACAGAAACCCACCAACCGCCGCTGGCCAGTCCGTGATCGGCGACGCCAGGCGGCCCTCCGCACGATCGCCTCGTCCGCCGCCGCGTCCTCCGAACTGCGCCGCGAGCTGCTTCCAGAGCGCGCCACAATCGAGCGTCGATCCCGCCGCGCGGAACAGCACGACCGCCGCGCCCGAGTCATCGGGAGCGGACAGCAGCGCGTCGCGCCCGGCGCTGACCAGCTTCGCGCCGACCGAGCGCAGGAGCTCCGCATCGCCGGGAATCGCGGCGATCACCGGGCCGCTCCCCGCGAGTGTCGCGATGATCGCGTTTGCGAGCTGGCCGCGGAGGGCGGTGACCTCGGCCTTGATGCCCTCGGTGTCCTTGCGGAGCTTGTCGATCGCCGCCGGGACATCGGCCGGGGCGCACGAGAACTGCGTCCCGAGGCTGCGCAGCACCTGGTCGTGTGTGAACAGGTTCGTCCGGCCGCGGCGCGCGGCGGTGAACGTCACGCGCGTCATTCCCTTGTAGCGCTCGGCGCCGATGATGCGGATCGCGCCGAGCTGCGAGGTCCGCGCGCAGTGCGTGCCGCCACACGGCGAGAAGTCGAAGTCGCCGATCGCGACGACGCGGATGTCGGCGTCGACCTTCGGATCGCGGCGCAGCTTGATCGCCGCGAGCTCGCCCGCATCGGGAAACCAGGCGCGCACGGCGACATCGTCGTCGACGAGGTCGTTCGCGAGATCCTCCGCCGCGGCGAGCTCGGCCTCCGGAATCCGATCGCGCTGAACGTCGATGGTCAGGGCGCTCTCGCCGAGTCGCGCCGAGACGGTGGCCGCGGCTGCACGATCGAGGAGTGCGCCCGAGAGGAGGTGCTGCCCGGTGTGCTGCGCCATGTGCTGGCGGCGGCGGGCCCAGTCGAGCTCGGCCGTGACGGTCGCCCCGATCTCCGGTGCCGGCGCGGCGAGCACGTGGACGATCACGCCGCCGTCTAACTCCTGCGTGTCGATCACCTCGACCCCGCCGAGCGTGCCGCGGTCGCCGAGCTGGCCTCCGGCCTCGGGATAGAACGCCGTCGCATCGAGGATCACCGCCGGCTTCCCGGCGTGCTGTGCGTGAGCGATCACCGTCGCGTCGAACCGGCGCAGCGCGGAGTCATCGTGATACAGGCGGCGCGTGGGCATGGGAAAATCCTACTCGTACTCGTAGCTACGGTTCTACTTGATCGTGAGGACCCACGAGTCGCAGCCTCCGGGTCCGTGGTCGCCGCCGATCTTGCCTGTCGTCGGGCACACGTCGTCGTGCTCGTCGGTCCGGAGGATCGTCATGCCCTCTGCCTTCAGCTCCTCGATCACCTCGCGGTCCGGAAGGGTAGTCTTGCCGTACTTCTTCGGGCCGCTCGACACGAGCGCGAGCGAAGCGTGGACCGCGACCAGGAAGTCGCGCCGGCTCGAGGTCTTCGAGCCGTGGTGCCCGACCTGCAGGATGTCCGCGCGGATCTCGTCCTTGTGGTGTTCGAGCAGGAACTCCTCGACGTCGCCGGGAGGATAACTGGGATCGCGGCGCTCTCCAGACTCGGCGTCGCCGACGAGCAGCACGCGCGTGGTGCCGAGCTCGACCGCGATCACCACGGAGTTCTGGTTCGGGTCCTTCAGCGCCTTGGCCTCGGCGTGGAGGATCGTGAACTTCGCGCCTTCGCCGAGCGGGACAACGTCCCCCTCGTGGAACGTCTCCCACGTCGGGATGTGCAGGGTCGTGCCCTTGACGCTCACCTCGTGGCTTGCCGGCACGTCGGCGGCGGTGTGATAGGTCAGCCCCTCCGCGCTGCCGATGCCCGCGAGCAGCTCGCGATAGAACACCGTCTCGTTGATGCGCCCCGAGTCCCAGAACTGGCGGACGGTGTAGCAGTGGAGGACGAGGTCGAGCGCGGACGCGTGATCGAAGTGCGGGTGAGAGAGCACGACGTGATCGATCACGCGCCGCTCCGTGGGGGCCTCGCTCCCCGGCGGGACGCATAGATCGTCGCCGGACGGGCCGAGCGCGGCGGCGAGATAGCTGGCCACGCGTAGGGGCTTCTCGTCCTTGTCGTTCGAGCCCGCGTCGTAGAGCAGCGCGAAGTCCGCGCCCTGGATCAGGATCGCGAGCCCGGTTCCGACGTCGATCAGGTGCAGGCGGTACGTGCCCGGCGCGGGCGGCGTGTGCGGGACCTCCGCCGCCGTCGAGGCGTGGATCCAACCGAGCTTGTCGGTGCCGCCGGGCGGAAGCGGCTTGACGGGAGGCGGGCGCGGCGCAGGGCACGCCGCGAGCGCGAGCAACAGGACGAGGGCTGGACTACGTGCGACCACGAGCCCATCGTTTCACGAAGCTGTCCGGACCGCGTCCAGAACTGCGGTCCGGCCTCACGGGGCGATGCGCTCGACCGCGCCCGTCGGAACCCAGCCAGGCGTGCCGTTCGCGACGCGGATATGCGTCCACGTATCACGACGCTCGAGAACGGTGACCTCGGTGCCGCGCGGAAGCGGCTGCAGCAACGCGGCCGGTGCGCCGGCGCTATCGGCGGCGCGCATCACCACGTCGTCCATCACCACGGCGTCGTCCTCGTGGCGATCCTCGAGAACCACGGACGCGATCATCGCGACCCACACGGCGAACGGGATGACCGCGATCCCGGTCGCGCCCCGACGGCGGACTCCGGACCACGGCACGAGCAAGAGGATCGCGAGGGCGAATGCGGCGGCGCCGACGATCAGCTTTCGCGCGCGCGGCCATGCGTGGAAGAACAGCAGGGTGTCGGCGGCTCCACCGGTCGTCGCGGGGCGGAACGCATCGGCAGAGCGGCTCCGCAGCCACGAGAGGTTATGCCGGGCGCGCGGGTTGGTGGCATCGAGGGAGAGCGCGCGCCGGTATGCGAGGACGGCGGTCGCCACGTCACCGGCGCCGAGCGCGGCGTTGCCCCAATCGGTGAGCAGCTCGGGGCGGTCGGGCGTGGCGCGCGCGGCCTCGCCGAGTGCGATCTCCGCGCGCGCGAACGCGGCCTTGCGGGCGGTGGCGTTCGTCGTCAGCTCCATCGCCTCCTGGTAGGCGGCGCGGCCTTCGTCGACCGCCGCCTGCGCGTTCGTGGCCCCGAGCGCGAGCAGGATCAGCGCTGCAGCGGCGGTGCTTCGACGCGATGGCGGCGTGCGTGCTTCGCCGAGCCAGCGGCGCAGCAGGCCTGCGGCGTCGGAGCGCAGGTCGGCCGACAGGGGCATGCCCGCGCCGGAGGGCGCGAACGCCTCGGTCTCGAGCTTCGCGATCAGCCCGTGATCGTCGACGTCGCGGCCAAGGACGCGCGCGAGCTCGCGGAGCGCAGCGCCGAGCGGGCCGGCGATGTCGCGCGCCGCGGCGGATGCGCTCTGGTCGAGGAGCGCTTCCACCTTCTTGCGCGCGCCGCGGACCTCCGCGGCTTCCTCGCGCGAACCGCGGGTCCGGATCTGCCAGCTGCGCGCTGCGAGCAGTGCGAGCGGGATCGCGTAGAGCAGACCGACGAGGATCCACAGCACGGTGCCGCCGAGCGGCTTGTCCTGCACCGCGCTGCCGCTCGACAGCGCGAGCTCCGCGTTGACGAGCGCCGAGTCATCGGTGACCGTGGCGGACGGGGTCTTCGTCGTCGGTGCGGCCGAGACCACGTCGCCGGCGTTCACCATCGTGCCGCCCTTGACGGAGAGCGCGATCGGCTCGGACCTGATGGTGCGGTACTGCTCCTTCGTCGGATCGAAGTAAGAAAACGCGAGGGCAGGGACCTCGGTCGCCGGACCGGTGACCTGCGCGGTGATCTTGAACGTCTTCGACTTGCCCTCGTCGGACAGCTCGCCGGTCGGCGGATCCGCGGGGACCGTGAACTTGTCCTTCGGCAGCCGGCCGTCGCCATCGAGCTTACCGAGCGAGAGCGTATCGAGCGGCTGGTTGCTCTTGATGGTGACGTCGAGCTCGACGGGCTCACCCAGCGAGACGACCGAGCGGCTGGTCTTCACCGCGATCGAGAACTGGTCGCCGACCGCACCCGCAAAGGTCGGCGGGCGATCCGTTTCGGGCAGCGGTTTGACCACGAGCGTATGCGGGAGATCGGAGGCGCGGAACATCTGCGTCGGCGCGTTGCCGAAGAAGTCCGCGCGGCCCACCGGGAGCGCCGCGACCACTGTCGCCGGTGCGATCTCCACCTTGCCGCCCGCCGGGATCGAGCGCGGTGCGACGAACAGGTTGATGGTGAGCCGGTTGAACTCGGTGCCGTTCACCGTGGTCTGATCGATCGTGTACGGCAGCTGCAGATCCTTTGCCCCCGCCGACAAGGTGAGGGCGCGGCGCTGGTTCGTCACCGGGGGAGCGCTGACCGTGAACGCATCACTCGAGAGCAGCGGCACCGTGAACGTCTGATCCTGGGGCTGGCCCTGAAACAGCCAGATCAACGTGACCGGAACGGTCTCGCCGACGAAGACGGCGCGGTTCGGGAGGTCGAGCGTGATCTTCATCGCATCGGTGGTGGGCACGGTCTCGACGGGGACCTCGCCGGCGGCCGCGGTCGCCTTCTTGGTTCCCTGCACGACCGTGGTCTGCGGTACGCGCAGCTGCCCGGCCTTGCGCACCTCGACCCGCCAGCGCAGCGACCACGACACGCGCGTTGTATCGCTCCGGCGGCCGTTGACGATCTGGATCGATCGCGACACGTTCGGTGTTGCACCCAGCGGCGTCACCGTCGCATCGGCGATGTCGAGCTTCGGCACGTCCGGCGCGGGCGTCTCATCGAAGCCCTCGATGATCAGCTCGAGCTGGAACGGCACGCCGACGTGCGGCTGTCCGCTACCCAGCCGGAACTGTGCGCGCGGCTCGTCCGCAGCGGCAGTGCCCGCGAGGCCGACGACGACCAGCAGCGAGATCCAGAGGCGGCGCATCACCAGTCTTTCTCGACGGGATCCGTCCCAGCTTGCTGCTTGCGACGCTCCTTCTGCCGGCGCGCGTCTTCGTCGCGCGCGCGCTGGCTGGCGCCGCCCTTCTGCTGCTGCTGGTCCTGCTTCTGCTGGTCCTGCTTCTGCTGGTCCTTCGGGGGTGGTTGCAGCAGCTTGAGCGCCTCCTGGAGGTGCTCGATCGCCTTGCCCTGGCTCTTGATGCCCGGGTTGAGAGATTCGCTCGATTGCTTCGCGTCGCGGGCCTTCACGAGGGTCCGGCTAGCATCGCTCATCTCGGACTGCGCCTGGCGAACCTCGTCCGCCGCAGCGGCGAGCGTCTTCGGATCGGGCGCGCCGGGCTGCGAGGGGCCCTGCTGCTTCTTGCTCGCGGCATCGGCCTGCGCGGCGAGCGCGTCGGTGATCGCCTTCGCCATCTGGCCGTGACCGTCCTGGCGGCTGATCAACGCCGGGAGCTTCGGATCGCGCGTGAACTGGTCGTCGGCGTTGGCGGCCGAGGTCTGGTCGCGGGTCTCTCCCTGGTCGCGGAGCAGCTGCTGGAGATGCTCGATCACCGAGAAGAACAGCTTGCGCAGGTCCTCGATCCTTGTCTCGGCGTCCTTGGCCGGAGTCTGCGGATCCTTCGCGGCGGTCAGTGCCTTGTCGAGCTCGACGAGCTTGGCCTGGGCCTGCCCGCGCAGCTCCTCGGCGTGGGTCAGCTGCGCCTTCGCCTCCGCGAGCTGCTGCTTCGCTGCCTCAAGTTGCTTGGGATCGGGCGCCTGGGCCGCGCTGCCTGCGCCCGCCGGCGGTGCCGCGGCCTGCTGCGCGAGCTGCTGCTCCTTCGCCGCGAGCTGAAGGACCTCGTCGGCGATCAGGTCCTTGAGGCGGGTCACGCGCGCGAGATTACGCGCGAGACCATCGCGGGTCTCCTTGGATCGTTCGGCGGCCGGGAGCTTCTCACCCTCGGGCGACAACAAGCCCACGATCCGCTGCTGCTCGCCATACGCGAGCTCGATGGTCTGCTTGAGATCCGAGAACTGCTCGATCGCCCGCGACAGGGCGATCAGCGCGGCGCGCTCCTGCTCGATCGCAGCGGGGAGCCTGCTGGCCGCGAGCGCCTCGCGTGCGCGGTCCATCGCACCACTCGCGTCGATGACCGAGGGCAGGGCGGCGCGCACGCGCTCGAGGACCTTCGCCTGTTTTGGATCCTGCGGCTTGTTCGGATCGGGAGGGCTCTCGACGGCCGCGGCGAGCTGCGCGCGCACCTCCTCGAGACGATCCCGGAGTCCGCCCTGGCGGTCGCCGATCACGCCCGGCTGCAACCACGCGGGCGTCGGGCCGTGGGGCGCCTGGCTGTCCGGGCCGAGCTCGAGCGTGCCGGCCGCTGCGCTCGCGCGCGCCGTGTCCTGGAGGACCTCGAGCTGGTCCTGGGCCACTCCCTTCAGCACGGTGATCGGATCGAGGAGCTGCTCGCGCGCGCGTTTGAGCGCCACCAGCGCCGCCTCCGCCTTGGTCACGCCGTCCTCCGCCGCGAGCTCCTGCAGCTTGCGCCGGGCATCTGCGATCCGCGTGCGCCCATCGATCAAGTAGAGGTCGACGTTCTTGAGCTGGAGCACGCGCACCTTCTCCTCGTCCGTGCGCTTGTCTTCTGGCTTCTTGCCGATGACGTCGATCTCGTCGGAAGCGAGGTCGGCGATCACGCCTGCTTCTGCGACGATTCCACGCTCTCGATCCGCGAGGTGCGTCAGCGTGCCCTGCTGCGCCAGCGGGTCGGTACCGCCGGCGGTCTTGATCGCGAGCCACGCGCCGCGTGCGTCATCGAGGACGCCACGCTGCTCGCCGATCAGCGCATCGAGGCGCGCCTCCAGCTTCCCGGCCCCGTTGAGCTCGTCGCTGATCGACTGGACGCGTGCGCGCACGATCGCCAGGTTCGCCTGGGTGTGGACGTCGTCCTTGCGGAGCCGCGCCGCGTCGCTGAACCACGACACCGATTGTTGCGCGAGCTCGAGCGCCTTGGGCAGGTCCGCCTCCTTCGCGTTGCGCAGCTTGTCGGCGTGCAGAGCGTAGGCGACGCCGAGATCATACGCCGCCGCGAACCGCAGCTCGGGATCCACCCCCGCGGCGCTGCGCGCATCGAGCAGCTTCTTCTCGGCGGTCTCGAGATCGCCCGAGGCGAGCGCGGTGACGCCTTCGTTGTACGTGTCGCGCGCCTCGCGGTGCTCGCCGCCGCATGCCGCGATCAGGAGGGCGAGGATGATGATGCGGTTCACGTCGTCCTCCGATCGCCCGCGCCGGCACCGACCCACAGCGCGCTCATCAGAAACACCAGGGAGAGCAACACGAGCCACTGGAAGCGCTCCGAAGGGATCCGTCGGATCGACGCATCCGCCGCGGCACGCACGATCGGCTGCACGTGGCTCTCCATGATCGAATCGAGGTCGATCGCCGATGTGCCGGCGGGCACGTATGCACCCTCGGTGACGAGCGCGATCTTGCGCAGCTGGTCGCCGTTGAGCTTGCTGATCACGGGTGTACCGTCGTGCATCAACGTGGTCTTCGCGCCGGTCTGCGGATCGGTGAGCGTGATCTGGCTACCGGTCTCGCTACCCAGGCCGACCGCGATGATCTTGACACCCGCATCACGTGCGGCCTTCGCCGCCTCCTCGGAGTAGGGGTCTTGATCGTCGCCGTCCGTGATCAGCACGATCAGCTTCGCTCCCTCTCCCGTGGGGAATCCGCGCAGGGCGACCTTGATCGCCTCGCCGATCTTCGTGCCGCCGCGCCCCGCGCTGCTCGTATCGATCGTCGAGAGCACCGTGGTGAAGAACGAGTGGTCAGGAGTGAGGGGGCAGGCCTGTGTCGCGCGACCCGCGAACACCACCAGGCCGACGCGGTGGCCCTCGAGCCGGTCGACGACTTGCCCGATCTCCGCCTTGGCACGGGCGAGCCGGTTCGGCGCCGTGTCCTCGGCGAGCATCGAGCGCGAGGTGTCGAGGACGAACACCACGTCCGCGGACGCGGTCGAGGCGGTCACCGTCTCCGTCACGCCGCGTGCCTGCGGCCGCATCACCGCGCCGATCGCGGCGAGCATCGCGAGCAACAGCAGCGAGAGCCGCAAGACCACGCGGCCGATGCTCGCCTGCGCGGTCAACCGGCGCTGCATCACCGGCGACAGGAACGTGCCCATCACGTTGCGCGAGCGGAGCTCGAGGCCGAACAGCGCCGCGGTCAGGCCGAGCGCCGCCCACACCAGGTGAATGCGTTCGACCTCGACCCAGTTCCAGTCGAAGATCACGGCAACCTCCGCAGCACGGTCCCGCGCAGGAGGAACGCGAGAACGACGAGCGTGAGCGCGATGCCGACGAACATCGCGTAGTACTGATGATACTCGGTGAATTGCTGCGCCTCGATCGAGGTGCGCTCGAGGCGATCGATCTCGCTGTAGATCTTCGCGAGGCTCGCGTTATCCGTCGCACGGAAGTACTGCCCGCCGGTCTTGTCGGCGATCTTGCGTAGCGTGGTCTCGTCGATCGAGACCTGCATCTGCATCAGATCACTCGAGCCATCGCCGCGCTGCACGCGCACCGGCGCGATGCCCGTGGTGCCCGCGCCGATCGTGTAGACCTTGACGCCTGCCTTCACGGCATCGTCGATGGCCGTGTCCTCGTCGATATCGTGAACGTTCGACTCGCCGTCGGTCAGCAGGATGACGATCCGGCCCACCTTCTCCTTGGGCTTGAACTCGGCGAGGCGGGTGACGGCCAGCTCGAGGCCCGCGCCGATCGCCGTTCCGTCCTCGCCCTCGACCGCGAAGTCGAGCTGGCGCGCGGCCGTGGTGAGGTTGCCGTGATCGAGGGTCAGCGGGCTGCGGGTGTCGGCGTAGCGGGCGAACGCGACCAGGCCGATCGCGTCGTCGGGGCGGCCGTCGAGCCCGGAGCCGCCGAGCGCGAACTGCTCGAACACCTGCTTGACCGCATCGAGCCGGGTCAGCTCCTTGTTGCGCGCCGAGAGGTCCAGCGCGCGCATCGAGCCCGAGACGTCGACCGACATCATGATCGCGATGCCATCGCGGCGAACGCGCGAGGTCTTGTCGCCGGCGCGCGGCCCGGCGAGGGCGATCGCGAGCGCGACGATCCCCAGCCCGATCAGCAGGTCTGGGAGCCACGCGAGCCGCGTGCGCCAGGTCTCGCCGCCCAGAGGTAGCGCGCGCAGCGACGAGAACACGACGCGTCCCGAGCTGCGGATCGACCACCACACCGCGGGCAGCGCGAGCAGCGCCGCCACCAGGAACCACGGCTGCGCGAAGTCGACATGGAACAGGCGGCTCATGCGGCCTCCTGCAGACGCGTGTCCTCGACGAAGCCGCGGGCGGCGGCGAGCGTGCCGAGCGACTCCTCTCCGTCGGGCCGGTAGCCGGCGAACTTGACGCGGTCACAGCGCTCGAGGAACTCGGTGAGCATCCCGCGGTGCTCCTCGGTCAGCTCGGGCCGTGCCGTCGCGACGAGCAGGAACTCCTCGGTGGTCAGCTCGGGCGCGCGGATCTCGTACCGCCGCTCGAGGTAGCCGCGGACGATCGACGACAGCTGCACGAACCACGCATCCGCCCCATCGGCATCCGGCGCGCCCCTGTCCTCGAGAGCACGGAGCTCGGCCACGGCATCCTCGTACGCGGAGCGCTGCTGCAGGATGCGCCGGCGCGCGCGATAGCCGCGGAACGCCAGGATCGATCCCGAACCGAGCATGAGGATGCCGCCGCCGATGCCGGCGATCAGGGTCCAGCTCGTCCCGCCGACCTCCGGGTCGAGCTCGCCGTGCGCGGGCTTGAGCTCGGCCGTCGCCTGCTCGGCGGGCACGGGTGCGATCTCGAGCGGTACCTCGTCGGTGAGCAGCTCTTGCGGCTTCCTGGTATCCGCGCTTCCGCTGCCGGTCTGGCTGGCGCGCGCGTCGATCATCTCGAGCCGCAGAGGCGGGATGCGCTGGCGCCCGCTGGCCGGCGCCTCGAGCGTGTACGTCTGCATCTGCTTCGAGCCGCCGCTCGGTCCCCGATCGGTGTCGCGGGTGAACCCGACGACGCGGAACCTGCCGAGCCGCTGGTCGCCGGCTTCCTGGAACGGGGCGTCGATCGACACGCCGGCCGGAGCTTCGATCTCGAGGCGTACGTAGATCGCGTCGCCGAGCGTGGGCTTCGCGGGCCACACCCGCACCGTGGCCTTGACCGGTCCGTTCTCGGTGGTCTTCGCGATCGCGTCCTTCGTGGGCTCGACGATCGTTGCCTCCGAGGACGTCTCGGACTCGCCTCCCCCACACGCGGCGAGCGCGACGAGCACGCAGACGCGCTTCACTTGCGCAGCCTCCGCTTCCGCTCGCGGAAGAACTTGAGGAGGGGATCGACCATCGACTCCGAAGCGTCGAACACGATCAGGTCCATCCCGGTGGCGCGCAGCTGATCGCGCAGATCAGCCTGCCGCTTCTGCGCGCGGGTCTTCAGCTCGCTGCGGAACGCCGTGCTCCGGGTGTCGACGAGGCGTGTCTTGCCGCTCTCGGCGTCCTCGAGGGTCACGAGGCCGGTCGGCGGCATCTCGGCCTCGCGCGGATCGGTGATCAGCGCCGCGACGACATCGTGCTTACGGTTCGCGTGGCGCAGCACCTGGATGTAACCGTCGTCGAGGAAGTCCGAGACGAGGAACAGCACGGCGCGGCGCGGCAGCACCTTCCGGCAGAACTCGAGCGCGGCGGAGATGCTCGTCGCGCGTCGCGGCTCGTGCCTCGTCTTGTCCTGCAGCTTCGCCCACCAGCGGCGGATCGTGCGGGGCAGCTCGAACACCGAGCTCCGCGAGGTCAGGCCGGCGGGCGTCTCCTGGCCGCGCGCGAGCACCTCGCGCACCACGCGCAGCGCGTGCTTGCCGCCCTTGCGAGGCGGGATGTACTCCTCCGCGCCGCCGTGGAACAGCAGCAGGCCGACCTTGTCGCCGTTCTCGACGGCGCTCATCGCGAGCAGCGCCGAGAGCTCGACGGCCGCTTCGAGCTTGCTGCGCCGACCCGAGCCGAAGTCCTGCGATGCGCTGATATCGACGAGCAGCATCACCGTGAGCTCGCGCTCCTCGACGAACCGCTTGATGTGGGGCTCGCCCGTGCGCGCCGTGACGTTCCAGTCGATCGCGCGGACGTCATCGCCGGGCACGTACGGCCGCACCTCGTCGAACTCCATCCCGCGTCCCTTGAACACGGAGAGATACGCACCGGCCATCACGTCAGAGACGTCGCGACCGGTGACGAACTGGATGCGCTTGACTGCCTGCGCGATCTCAGCGGGCAACATGGCGTCAGACTTCCGGGCTCACGGGACGGGGACGTTCTCGAGGATCTGGCCGATCACGTGATCGGTGGTCTTGCCCTGCGCCTCCGCCTCGTAGCTGACGAGGACGCGGTGGCGCAGCACGTCGTGCGCGATCGTCTTCACGTCGTGCGGCGAGATGTAGCTGCGGCCGCTGAGCAGTGCTTGCGCCTTCGCGACCTTGATCAGGGCGATCGACGCGCGCGGGGAAGCGCCGTTGTCGATCAGCGGCGCGAGGTTCGGCAGGTTTGCCCCCTTCGGATCGCGTGTCGCCGCGACCAGATCGACCGCGTAGCGCTTGACCTTGTCGTCGACGAACACCTGGCGAACCACGTCGCGGGCCGCGAGGATCTCGTCGGTGGTCATCACCTTGCTCGCCGTGGGCTCGCTGCCCGAACCGGCCATGCGGTCGATGATCTTCACCTCGTCGTCCTTCGTCGGATAGCCGACCTTGACCTTCAGCATGAAGCGGTCGAGCTGCGCTTCGGGCAGCGGATACGTGCCCTCTTGCTCGATCGGGTTCTGGGTGGCGAGCACGAGGAACGGATCGGCGAGCTTGAACGTCTGATCACCGAGCGTGACCTGTCGCTCCTGCATGGCCTCGAGGAGCGCGCTCTGCACCTTCGCCGGTGCGCGGTTGATCTCGTCGGCGAGGATGAAGTTGCCGAACACGGGTCCCTTCTTGACCGTGTAGACGCCATCTCGCGGGTTGTAGATCTGGGTGCCGACGACATCGCCGGGCAGCATGTCGGGCGTGAACTGGATGCGCGAGAACGTGCCGCTCAGTGCATCGGCGAGCGTCTTGATGACGAGCGTCTTCGCGAGGCCGGGTACACCCTCCAGCAGCACGTGGCCACCGGCCAGCATGCCGAGCAGCAGGCGGTGCAGCATCTCGTCCTGACCGACCAGGACCTTGCCGACCTCGGCCTTGAGGGAGTTGAAGCGACCTTGGAGCTTGGTGATGTCTTCGGTGAGGCGATCGGACATATGGGTTCTTGGAAAGCGCGGGGAGCAGACCGTCCTGCGCGCGGCCTGTCAACCGATCGAGCCCATCCTCCATTCCCGTTTTGGAGCGCATCCGCGACATCGTGCGACGTGACGCATGGGGCGTCGCGCCCCGCGAGATCGCGTAGTAATTCCACCGCGTTGCAGCTGCGACCTCGTGGCACGCGGCGTGTATTCGGAGATCGCCGCGAGAGGGAGGTTCCACCGAGGAGCCCACATGAAGTCTGTCCTGCTGTCCGCCCTGATGTTCGCCGCCTGCGCCACGACCGGCAACCCGACCCTGGATCGCGAGACCCACGCCGGCTCTCGGGTCCAGCTCGACCTCGTCCCGCACGCCGTTGCGACCCGGGTGTTTCCGTCTGCGATCGATCCGCGCCTGCCGAGCGCCGACCGCGTCGCGCATCAGATCCGCGCCGAGCTCGGCGAGGCCGCATCGATCGAGGTCCGGCTGTGCGTCGCGCCCCAGGGCCGCGTCAGCTCGGTCGAGGTCCTGCGCGGCTCCGAGCTGGCCGTGTTCGAACAGGCCGTCCTCGCGGACGCGATGGGCTGGCGCTTCGCGGCGCTGCCCGGCCCCGCGTCCGTGCAGACGTGTGAGCGCGCGACCATCACCTATCGTCCCCCCGCGTGACGCCGATCGTCATTCTTTGTCACGATGCGAAGACGATGCTTGCCTTCAGCGATCGCGCGCGCGTAGAATGGTTTCAAGGTAGGAGTCGACTCATGAGCATCCTCATCTGCATGTGCGTGCCGCTTCCGACGAAGTTCGTCGGAGACGACGCTGCCCGCGGATGGCGAGGCTCGGTCTGCTGATACCGAGATCACTCACTCCCTTCCGCGGGCTCCCAGAGAAATCTCGGAGCCCTTCGCAATTTCGGCACACGACGGGCTCCTCCGAAGCATCTGTCTCTCACAGCGATCGTGCACGGCACGACTCGCGAGGGCCGTCGCATGTCTGTTCTCGAAGCGAGTACTTCACCATCCCTGACCTGGATCGAGCGACCCGGCCGCGAGCTGTTACGCCTCGCGTGGCCGATCACCGTCTCGATGGTCTCGTTCTCCACCATGACCCTGGCGTCGACGGCGTTCGTCGCGCAGGTCGGCTCTGACGAGCTCGCGGGCGTTGGCCTCGCGGGCGTTGTCGGGTTCGCGCTCGTCTGCTTCGGCATTGGCCTCCTCCGCGGCGCGAAGACCCTGGTCTCGCAGGCGGTGGGTGCCAATCGAAGAGACCGTATCCCCGAGCTGCTCGGCGCCGCCCTCGTCATCGCCGGGGTCCTCGGCGCGCTCGCGACGCTCGCCGGTCACCTGCTCGCGCCGCTCCTCGCCTCGCTCTCGGCATCCCCGCGCGCCGGTCACTTCGCGGCGCAGTACCTCGCGATCCGCTCCCTCGGTGCGCCACTCGTCCTCGTCTACGCGGCGCTCCGCGAGGCGAGCTACGGTGTCGGCAACAGCCGCGCTCCGATGCGCGCGGCGCTCGCCGGCAACGCCGTCAATATCGCGCTCGATGTGGTGCTGATCATCGGCCTCGACTGGGGCGTGCAGGGCGCCGCCGTGGCGACCATCGCCGGCAACATCACCGAGACCGCGGTGCTCGCGTGGCCGATGCGCGCGCAGCTCCGGGGCGTGAGGTGGCGTCCCTCTGCAGCACGCGCGGTGTGGGCGCAGGGCGTGCCGAACGGCCTCCAGTTCGTCATGGAGGTCGGCTCGTTCCTCATCCTCACGGTGCTCGTCGCGCGGATGTCGGCGCTCGATGGCGCGGCTCATCAGATGGTGCTCCACCTGGTGAACGTGTCGTTCTTGCCGGCGCACGCGCTCGCGGAGTCCGCGGCGGTCCTGGTCGGGCAGGCGGTCGGTGCGAACAAGGATCACCTCGTCCCGGGCGTCGCGCGAACAGCGCTGTCGATCGGCGCAGGGTACGCGGCTCTCTGCTGCGTGCTCTACGCGATCCTCGGTGGCTCGATCGCGACCGCGATGGCCGCCGGTGACAGCGCGCTCGCGGCCCGCGCGACCATGCTCGTTCACGTCAGCCTCGCGTTCCTGATCGCGGACGCCGCGAACGTCATCGCGCGCGGTGTGCTTCGCGGCGCGAGCGACGTGCGCTACGCCGCCGTGGTCGGGATCGCCACGTCGTGGTTCACCACGCCGCCGCTGGCGTACCTGTTCGGCGTGGTGCTGGGCCTGGGCGCGGTCGGTGGCTGGATCGGGCTCGCGGTCGAGATCGTCGTCGGCGCGGCGCTGTTCTGGCTGCGCGTCTGGCGGGGAGGCTGGCGCCCTGCCGCGGCCGCCGCCCGGCGCGACATCGCCGGGACGGCCGTGTAACCGCGCGACCCGCTTGGTCTTGTCGCCCCCCGAGAATCGTCATTGATCTCGGGGGGCTCCCGGCTCGATAGTGCGCCGCATGAAGTTCGCGGTCCTCCTCGTCGCTGCCGCTGGCTGTGCCTCCGGCTCGAGCGCGCTCGGTCAGGACGACGCGAACCCTGTCGTCGATGCGAAGCAGGTCGATGCCCCGAAGGCGGTCGATGCCTTCGTGCCTCCGATCGATACGCCGCCGCCGATCGACGCGATGATCGATGCTGCGCCCGATGCCGCACCCGACGCATTCGTGTGCGTGCCGATGACCACCCAGCTCCTCGCGAACCCATCGCTCGATCTCACCCCGATGGGCACCGGCTGGACCCAGACCCCGATCGACGTCGCGTTCCCGCCGATCACGGATCAGGACGGCGCGCCGGAGCAGAGCGCTCCGTACAAGGTCTGGCTCGGCGGCTTCGTCGCGCCGACGGCCGGCGGGACGGTCACCGACATCGTCTACCAGGACGTTGTCGTGCCCGCGAACACCACGCAGCTCGTGCTCACTGGCTACTACCTCGTTGCCACGCAAGAGTCCGCGACCGCGACGATCGCGTTCGATACGGGATCGCTGGCGATCACGCAGACCAATGGGACGCAGATCGCCGCCGTAAATTCATTCTCGAACCTCACACCCGCGGCCGCCTGGACCGCGATCAACTTCACGGTGCCTCAGAACCTCTCCGGGCAGACGATCCGCCTGCGGATGACCTCGAGCAACGATGATAGTTTCGTCACGAACTTCTACTTCGATTCGTTCGCGCTGAACGCCACGCATTGCCCGTGACCGCGCGCTAGCCACTGCTAGACTTCGCGGATGGGAATCACTCGCTCGGTCGCGCTCGCTGCCCTGATCGTCGCCGCTCCGCTGCGTGCTCACGCCGGCGATAACGCCGCGTGGACCGCCGCGAAGGCAAACCTGTCGAAGGACACCACGGTCCTCATCGGGCTCGATCTCGCGCAGCTCACGAAGTCGACCCTGTTCACGATGGCGTTCCCGCTGATCCTCTCGCAGCAGCCCGACGTCAAGGAGGGACTCGAGCTGATCAAGACCACCTGCAAGCTCGATCCGCTCAAGGTCGTGACCAAGGTCGTCGTCGGCACCGATGATGCGCAGAAGCACGGTGCGATGTTCGTCTCGCTCGACGGCGTGGACCAGCCGAAGATCGTCAGCTGCCTCGAGGCCGTGGCGAAGACGAAGGGCAAGGATGCCAAGGTCGCCGTCACCACCGATGGCAAGGTCACCGAGCTCGCTGTCGGCGACAAGAAGATCTATCTCACCTGGATCGGCACCAACGTGATCGCGCTCCCGATCGACTTCGCGAACAAGGCCGATCTCGTCGCATGGACCACCAAGGGCCTCGCCCGGAGCAAGGTCGCGAAGGCGATGGCGAAGGTCAACACGAGCAACGCGATGTGGGCCATCTCCGCCGTCGCGAAGGAGCTCGACGACAAGACGAAGATGAAGCTCGGCTACGGCTCGGTCGCGATGGCGAACGCCACGATCAGCGCCGACCTCCACGTCAAGCTCGGCAGCGCCGCGGACGCGAAGGGCGCCGCGGACAAGGCGCAGAAGCAGCTCACCGAGCTCGCGCAGAGCCCGGGCCTCGCCGCGAATCTGCAGAAGCTCCTCGCCGGGATCACCGTCACGTCCGTCACCGACGAGGTGCAGGTCAAGGGCGCGATGCCCGAGTCCGACGTGCTCGGGCTCGTCGGCGCGTTGATGCAGTGAGCGCGCGGCGATCTACGGCTTCGGCGGCTCGTTCGCCTCGAGGGACGACGGCAGCGGCGGGAGCTCGTTGATCGCGGGAAGCAGGGCGATCTCGATGCGCCGGTTCTTCGCGCGGTCCTTGCCCAGCGGGTCATGCTCGCCCGCCCCGGCGGGGATCAGGTTCTTCGAGTCCATGCCGGCCTTGACGAGCGTACGCGTGACGTTCAGCGCGCGCGCCGTCGACAGCTCCCAGTTGTCCTTGAACACGCTGCCCTTGAGGGGCTGATCGTCGGTGTGACCGACCACGAGGAACCGCCGGTCCGTCAGCTTCTTCAGCGTGACACCTATCTCGATGATCGCGATCTGGCCCTTCTCCGACACATCGGCGCTCCCTGATGCGAACAGGACCTCCGATGGAAGCGAGATCACGAGGCTGCCGCGGCGCGCGGTGACCTTGAGCTGGCCGGTGTCGATCATCTTCGCGAACTGCTTCTGGATGTCCTCGATCGCCGCGATCCGTTTGTCCGCCTCGGCGCGCTGTGCCCGCAGCGTGGCGAGCTCTTCCTTCGACGCGTTCAGGTTCGTCGACAGCTGGCCGAGCTGGCTCTCGAGCTGCTTCTCCTTCGCAGCATCCTTGACGCGCTCGGCCTCGCACGAGGTCGCCCGCTTCACCGCATCGTCGGAGACCTTCTGCTTGTCGCCCGCGGCCTTCGCGGTCTGCGCGAGGGTCTCGACGCACGACGCGTGGCCTTCCTTCGCTGTCTCCGCCTGGCCGCGGTACTGCCAGGTGAAGTAGCCGCCGGCGACCGAGCCCGCCAGCATGACGATCGCGAACATCCACAACCGCCAGGGAAACCCGCGCGGCGGTCTGGAAGGCTTCCCGGGCTTGCCAGGCTTCACCAGCTCGCCGTCTGTCTCGTCGCGCTTCGCCGCCATGCCCACACAGTACCGCAGTCAGGAAATCAGCGCCCGCGCCGCAGTGATGGCTCCACCGAGCCATCGCCATCAGATGTCGATCGGCCAGGATAGTCTGTTCAGGTCAGGATAGATCGCGGCGAATCCCGCGCGCAGGCGCGTGATCGACGGTCGCTGCTTCGCGTCGCGCGCGACCGCCGCGCGCAGCAGCTGACCGAGCGGAGCGAGGTGCGGTTGCTTGTCGAGCCGCGCGAGCACCGCGGAGCCGGGATGGTCGGCGAAGTGCTCGGCGATCACCGCGTTCAGCGAGTCGCCGCGGATCAGCACGGCATCGGTGAGGATCTCGAAGGCCACGCATGCTGCGGCGTAGACGTCGGCGGGGAACGGCTC
>JAYVLW010000029.1:0-13989 GCA_043759315.1 Myxococcales bacterium | reverse complement strand
CGATTGAACGAGCCGATCACGACTTCGTTGTGCGCATCGGCGGCCGCGGTGCCGGCGGTGGCGAGCACCAGGAGTGCAGCGAGAGTGGTGCGCATGTTCAGGGCTCCGAATCGAGGAGGTTGATGGTCAGGAAGCCCTCGAGCACGGTCGCGTCGCCGCGCGCCGCCGAGGTCGAGGGGATGATCGTCGCGTGGCCGAGCGGGTCACCGTGGTCGACGAAGATCTTGCCGTTCTGGGTCGACAGCACGCGCACCGGCGGATCGTCGAGGCGGAAGTCCGTCGGGTGCAGGTTGTCGAGCGCCACGAAGCCGACGCGCGAGATGCTCGGCGTGGCGCCGATCAGGTGCGAGCCATCGGGCGAGAAGTCGTACGAATCGAGCTTGCCGAGGCCGAGCATCGGCGAGGTCGACTCCGTATCCATGTCGAGCAGGCCGAGCACGGTGCGGTTGTCGTCGTGCACGAGCATCGCGAGGTCGCGGCCCGGCACGGGAACCACGTCCGAGATCGACTTGTCGAGCGGGATCGGGCGCAGCCCCACCTGCTGCAGCGGATCGGTGATGTTCTCGAGGTCGAGGACGTAGACGCGCTTCATCTTCGCGCTGATCGAGGCGAACAGCGCCTTGTGCGGCGGCACGTCACCGCCGGTCGGGAACAGGATGATGCGATCGATCGGATCGGAGATCGGGATCGAGCGAAACTGCGCGGTATCGGCATCGATGATGACGACCTCCTTCGTGTTCGGCGTCGCCGCGAGGATGAACCGCTTGCCGGAGGCGTCGTCGTAGACCGCGATGTCGGTCGGCCCACCGCCAGCGCCGAGCTCCGCGAGCACCGGGCGGTAGTCGTTCGCCTCGGGCGTCTCCTGCGTGGCCTTCTCGAGGATGACCTGGAGCACGTCGCGAGCGTTGTCACTGCGCACGTACGCGCTCGCGGTCTTCGGTGCGAACACGACCTCTTTCGGGATCACCGCCGGGCCGCCGAGGTCGAGGCGGATCGAGATCTCGCGGCGCTCGGGGTGCGTGACGTCGAGCACTGTGAGGTTGTTCGACGACAGGATGAAGCCGAACGTCCGCGGCTCCCCGGTGCCCGGCACCACCATCGGCGGCGACAGCGTGACGCCCTCGGGAACCGAGCCGAACGACCGGATGGTCTTGAGCGTGGGGTTCGTGTCGCTCGGCGGCTGCGTCAGGTCGATGATCGCCATCTCGTTCGGGTTGCGGAAGAAGCCCGCCGCATCGGGACCCGCGGCGGAGAAGTACGCGATCGCGATGCTGTTGTCGGGCGCCACCGCGACGCGGTCGAACGGCGAGCCGATGGCGTAGGCCACGGGCAACGCGGCGGTGTTCTCCGTATCGAGGGACCAGAACTGCGGCCGCTGGTCGATCTCTCCGTGATGGATCGCCTCTTCGCCGCGCGTGATCACGAACAGCCGATGGCGATCCGGGCTCGGCACCGCGTGGATCGCGTTGCGGCCGATGTTCTTCGTCGTGATCCGGGTGACGTCGCTGGAGAGATCGAGGAGCGTCACGCGGTCGAGCGCGGAGTCGATGTACGCGATGTTCGACTTGAGCGGAACCGGCCCGAGGATCGCGCGGTCGCGGTCCCACCGGATCGAGCGCTCGTCTTCCCAGGCGCACGAGGCGGTCGCCACGAGGGCAGTGATGCAGAGTAGATTGGTGAAGCGCATGGCGGTCCTCAGTTCACGATGTTGCTGTTGAGGTCGAAGCCGGTGACGGTGCGCACGGCATCGGTGATGAGGTGCACGAACGACACGCGGCCGAGGGGGTGACGCTGCGACGAGAACGCCATGTTCGCGCCGGGCAAGATGCCGATCGCCGACGGGGGGGAGCCGAGCTGCTTCGTGATGACCACGCCGTTCTGCACGGTGACCACCTGCAGCGCGCGCACCGCCGTCGGCGCGTTGCCGCCGTCGAGCGAGACGTACGCCTTGCTGCCATCCGGCGCGTACACGAACGAACCCGGATCGACCGGCGTGATCTGCAGCTTTCCGAACCCGCTCGCGAGATCGAGCAGCGTGTAGCCGTAGCTGCGATCGATGTACTCGTCCACGGTGGTCGCCGTCGCGGGATCGCCGAACGACTTCGAGTTGATGACGATCGCCGAGGTGCCCGTCCGAGAGATGCCGACCGCGCGCACCGACTTCTTGAGCGGCCAGGTCACGACCGGATACCCGGGCTGATCGAACCGCACCATGGTGATGCGCTCGTCGAGGCTCGCGTTCGTGAACAGCAGGCCGCGGTTGCCATCCTTCGAGAGCACCAGCGAGCCGATGGCCTGCCCGGTGAGGTCGATGGTCTCGACGCCGGCGGGGTTGTTCGCATCACCGGGGATATCGATGATCGAGAGCTTCTTGGCCTCGCGCTGCACCGCGTACACGCGCGCGCCGTTCGGGGCGAGATCGAGGTCCGTCGCCGCACCGACGAGCGGGATGGTCCACTGCCGCCCGGGCTCGAAGCCGCCGACGTCGACGACGTGCAGCGTGGTCTCGCCGAGCTGGCGGACCGCCGCGTACGTTCCGGTCGAGACGATCTGGACCTCGACGGACTCGGGCGGGAACGCGGGGTTGTTGACGGGAATCGGCGGCACGATCGACGGGCCGTGCGTGGTCGCGTAGCCGAGGTCGACCACGCTCACGCCGTCCTGCGTGATCACGTAGGCGCGCGCCCCGGCCGCATCGAACTGGACCTCGCGCGGGCGGAAGCCGACGGTCAGGTCCACGGCGCGCTCGAGGCCGGGCGCGAGTGCGATCACCGTCACATCCTGGAAGCTGCCGACGCCGCCGATGCCGCCCGACTGGATCTGCTTGGTCAGGTCGAACCAGATCACCGCGTAGCGGCCCGATGGATCGACATCGAGCCGGTTGAGGTTCTTCAGCGTCGGCAGCGTCTTGACGAGATCGTGCGCGCCGTTGGGACGCACGATGCTCGCGGTGCCGTTGATCGAGTCGAGCACCACCGCGCCGTCGCTGCCGGGGATCGCGCTGACCAAGCGCGGCGACTTGCCGACCGGCGTGGCGACCACCGTGAGGTTCTGGCCGTCGATGCGGGCGAGCTCGTCCTGGTCCGTCATCGCCACGTAGATGTAGCGATCGGAGCTGATGGGCTCGCTGAACTCGTACTCCTTCTCCGGGGGAGGCGGAGCGTCGGTCCCGCCGTCCGTCGGTGCCGGAGGTCGTTCGCAGCGACCGAACTCGCTGCACACGTACCCCGACGGGCACTCGTTCGACGACAGGCATCCGACCGTGCCCGAGTCGGCCGAGTGACCGGCATCGACCAGCGCACTGCCGCTGATCTCGCTGCTACCGCAGCCCGCGAGTACCGCTGACACTCCTATCAACAAGCGCGTCCACATGCGAAACCTCCGAAGGGCGTGAAACAGCAACGGCCGTGCCGCCCGCGCGCACGCGATCCATGCGCGTTGCGCGTCGCGCGTTGTGCAGTACCCCTCCGTTCCGCGACGTTCTTGTCGCGGCGCTTGGCAGCCGCCCCGGATCGCCCCACGCCCCATCGAGATGTGCGGTTCGCGACTGTGCAGCGGGCGTACGCTGTAGAGTGGCGACCTCGTGGAGAAGCCCGCCACTCGACCGCCCCACCCGTTTCTCTACTTCCTGCTGTTCCTGCCGTTCGGCGCGACCAGCGGGTTCATCATGGTCACGATCGGATCGCTCGCGAAGGACGCGGGCATGTCCTACGAGGTGATCGCCGGCATGACGGCGACGAACACGCTGCCGCACACCTGGAAATTCCTGTGGGCGCCGCTGGTCGACACCGTGTGGACGGGACGCGGCTGGTACATCTCGTCGAACCTGATCTCCTCGGCAGCGATCATCTCGCTGGGGTTCATCCCGATCACCGACAAGACGATCGGGTTGATCACGGCGATCATCTTCATCAACGGCCTGTCGACCACGTTCATCGGCATGTGCACCGAGGCGCTGATGGCCAAGCTGACACCTCCCGACCAGCGCGGCGCGGCAGGTGGCTGGTCGCAGGCCGGTAACCTCGGCGGCGCCACGGTCGGCGGCCTCGGGCTGATGATCTCCGACGCGAGCGCGTACAACTGGATGCCGTTCGTGATCGTCGGCGGCCTGTTGCTGGCGTGCTCGCTCGTGCTGTCGTTCGTGAAGGAGCCGCCCCCGCCGCAGCCCCGGCCGAAGTTCCTCGACAGCCTGCGCCTCCTCGGCCGGGACGTCCGCGACCTGCTCACCGACCCGGTGCGAGAGGGCAAGATCAAGAGAAAGTGGATGCTCGGCCTGCCTCCGGTGCTGTTCTACACGCTGTCGGGCGCGGGCATTCTGTCGATCTCGTTGTCGCTGATGCCGATCGGCTCGGGCGGCGCGCAGAACGTCTTCGCCGCGATGGGTGAGGAGTGGGGTGCGTCGAACGACTGGATCGCGCTGCTCAATGGCCTGATCTCCGGCGGCGGCGCGATCGTCGGCTCGGTCGCGGGCGGCTACCTCGCCAACAAGATCGACAAGCGCAAGGCCTATGCGCTGTCCGGTGTGATCCTCGCCGTGTTGACGTTCGGGATGGCGGCGAGCCCGCAGAACGTCTACTTCTACACGGCCGGCGTCATCGCCTACAGCTTCGCGCTCGGCATGTGTTACTCGACGTTCACCGCGTTCGTCCTCGACATCATCGGGCACACCGGCGGCGCGACGAAGTACAACCTGTTCGCGTCGCTCGCGAACATGCCGATCTACACGATGGCGCTCGTCGACGGCTACATCGCCACGAAGCACGGCACCAACTCGATGCTGTGGATCGATGGCCTCGCCGGCGTCGTCGGCGCTGCGCTGCTGATGGTGATCGTCACGGTGCTGCGCGCCCGCCGCCTCGATCCGCCGCCTGCACCCTGATCAGCTCATCATCGCCGCGATCCTGGATCAACCCAGGCGAACCCTGGGCAGCGCGCTCACGCACGCGCACATCGAGCACGCGATCCGCGTGGAGCCCCGCGAGATCGCAAGGTCGCCGAGACCGGCGCGCCGTATACTGCCGACTATGACCATCGAAGCGTCATGCCATTGCGGAGCCGTCCGCATCAAGGTCGACACGGCGCCCGAGCTGCTCACCTCGTGTAACTGCTCGGTGTGCCGCAGGCTCGGATCGCTGTGGGCGTACTACTCGGCGAGTCGGGTGCGAATCACGGGCGCGACCGTCACCTATCGGTGGGGCGACAAGACGCTCGACCTCCATCACTGCGGGACCTGCGGCTGCACGACCCACTGGACCGGGATCGACCCGAGCGTCGGCGATCGCATGGGCGTCAACACGCGCCTCATGGATCCGGCGGTCTTGGCTGGCGTACGCATCAAGCGCGTCGACGGTGCGGCTGATACGTGGGCCGAGCTGACGGACTGACGATGGTCCGAGTGAGTGATTTCGCGGCGCTCCAGGTCCGTCCTTGACATCGTGGCGCGTCACCCTCAGGGTGAGCGCGCGCAACGCGATCGGCTTCCCCGTTGGGAGCCTGGTCCACGCGCGAAGGAGGCAACGTACATGACCACGATGAAGACCACTCTGACTGCTCCGGCCGAGTCCGAGGACGGGGGGGAGGGCGTGCGATGGGAATCGCAATTGCTTATCCGCCCCGCCGCGTGCTCGGTGAGGAGTTCGACCTGGCGATCATCGGCGCGGGACCGGTCGGTCTCGCCCTCGCGATCGAGACGGCGCGTGCTGGCCTCAAGGCGCTGATCCTCGACCGCCGTCCACCGCTGGCGACGGATGCTCAGGTCCGCCCGCAGCTTCTCGTCGCGCGCGCGGGTGACCTCGCGCACCTCGCTCGGCTCGGTGTCGACATCGAGGATCCGCGTGTCGTGTCGCGGCTGCATTCCCGCTGCGAGGGTGATCTCGCCTCTGGACGCATCATTCGTGGTGACGTTCAGGGACCGCGGGTTCCGGAGCCGCCGCGCGACCTGTGGGCGCTGGCGTCCCAGCCGCCGTTCGCGCTCGTTCCGATCGGACGCTTGCAGCAGGCATTGCTCGCGCGTGCGACGTCTTTCGGCGCATCCGTCGCGTACGGTTGCGAGGTGACGCGTCTGCGTCGCCACGCGCGTAGCGTCTCTCTGCAGTGCGCCGACGGCACGACCGCGCGTGCGGCGATGGTCGTCATCGCCACGGGTGCGGCACGTCCACTGATCGCGTCCATCCTGCGTGATGCGACGCTCGTCGAGGGTGTTCAGCGCCGGTTGATCGCCGGTCTGTTCGCCACGACGGGTAAACGCGGCACGTGGACGCGCCAGGAGTTGCCGGTCAGAGGTTTCGACGAGCCGGTGCGCTGCACCGTGCTCCAGACGCCCGAGGAGTCCGGTGCTGGAACCGCACTCCTCGTCGACCCGCGGATCGCGGGCACGCCGTCCATCGAGCGTCTGCGTCAGGGCTTTGCGACAGCGGCCCAGGCGCACGGCCTCGAGGGCGTTCCGTGCATCCTCCCGCCGATGGTGTTCACCACGGCGGCGACGACACTGCCGAACCGCTTCATCGGCGGTGACGGCCGCGCGCCGATCGTGATCGCGGGTGACGCGGCGCAGACCGGTCACGTGTTCTCGGGCCAGACGTGCTTCGTCAACGTCGCGCTGGCACTGGGACTCGGCGATCTGCTGCGCCAGGCGCGCTCCGCCCTTGCCGACCGCATCGTGAATTCGCCGGAGCTGCTGCACGCGCTCCGTCGCTACGACGCGCAGTCCGAGATCGGAGCGACGATCCTCGCGCGTAACTCTCTGCGCCACACCACGGCGCACCGTGCAGGTGCGTGGGCGCTCGCGGGCGTAGCTCGTGCGTGATCATCGGCCGGTCGAGCGATTCGCCTCGACCGGCCTTTCGTTTACTGGGCTTCGCAGTAGCAGCTTTCGATCCCCGAACCTCGGGATTCCGTGCGAGTTGGCGTGACCCGCAGTTTTCCGCGCGTTGCCAGACGTCCAGCGAGTGGTCGCGTCGAGGTCGCCTACACTCGAGACATGCACGCATGCGCTCTCGCCGTGGCAATCATGTGCAGCGGCTGCTTCGGCTCGAACACGATCAGCGGGAGCTTTGCGACCTCCGGTGGAGCGGGCTGCGCGGCCCCCGAGGAGGTCGATGTCTCTGCAGACGACTACGACGACAATGACACGCGAGAGTCGTTCCCGTGCGCTGCAGGTCGGTTCTCGATCGAGATTTCGAGCGAGATGGATGATCTCTGGCTTCACGTGATACTCGTGGACCCGCGGAGTGCCCCCAGCGATCGGCTGCTTGCGGAAGTGGATCTGCAGCTGACCGACGTCAATGGAGACCGCGACGTCGGCTTGGTGGCGTTCGATCGCAGCGCCGGCTTCTGATCTGGACGCCGATCACGAGGCGCACATCAGCGCGACGCCTCGGGCTACTTGCTCTTCGGGCCGGGATCCGGCTTGCCGACCCGGGGCTTGTCCGTCGGGGGCTTCTTCCCACGCGGGACCTTTCCCGTCGGGGTCTTCACCGTCTTGCCGCCTGGCTGTGAGACAGCAGGCTTCACTCGCTTGATCGGCGCCACCGCGACCGGCGCTCCGCTGCCCTCGGCGCGCACGGCGACCGCTGCTGCGTCGGTCTCGGCGGCGACCGCAGCGTCGACCTGCATCGACGACACCGACGGCTGCATCGCGTCGCCCGGGACCGCTGACTGCGGCGATGGCGCCACCGCGACGCTCGAGCCAGCGGCCGCGGTCGGCGCCGCGACATCGCTCGGCGCCGCGACCTGCGAGGGGGCGTCGCGGCCCAGTGCGAACACCGCGGCCGTCGAGCCACCGACCAGCGCGAGGGCGGCGGCACCCGCCATCATCAGGCGCGCGACTCGCCGTGGCGCGACCAACGCGCGCACGTCACGTGCGAGCTCGGCGACCGTCGCATAGCGCGCGCTCGGATCCGGTGCGAGCGCGCGGTTGACGATCACGTCGACACGACGATCGCAGCCGTCGGGGCCGAGCGTGCTCGGCGGCACGAAGCTGCCGAGCGGGAGCTCGCCGCAGAGCATCTCGTACAGGATCACACCGAGCGCCCAGATGTCGGCGCGATGATCGACGGTGCGGGCGTCTTTGCGCTGCTCGGGCGCGAGGTAGTGGAACGTGCCCATCGCGACGTTCGTGCGTGTCAGCGTGGGGATCGCGACGTCCGCGCCGAGCTGGGCGAGACCAAAGTCTGCGACCTTCACGGCGTCCTGCGTCCCGACCAGGATGTTCGCGGGCTTCAGATCACGATGGACGATTCCCGCCGCATGCGCCGCCGCGACGCCGTCGCAGACTTGCCCGAACACGTCGACCACCTCGGCGAGCGACATCCGGCCGATCGCAAGGCGCGCAGCCAGATCGCGGCCCTCGACGAGCTCCGTGACGATGTACGCCAGGTCGCCCTGTTCGCCGTGATCGAGAAATCGAACGACGTGGTCGTGCTCGAGCCGCCGCATCGCCTCGGCCTCGCGAGCGAACCGGGCGAGCATCCCGGCGCGCTCGGCTCCCATGCCGGGGCGGAGCACCTTGATCGCGACGTCGGCCCCATCGCCGCGGGCGCGATAGACCGTTCCCATGCCGCCGACCCCGATCCGTTCCACGAGCTGCTTGCCCGCGACCGTCGCGCCGGTGAGATCCGTCTCGAGTGCGAGGCGAGCGCTTGGCGGTGCACCGTCGGCGGTACCGATGCGCGACAGCGGCGCGGCGAGACCGCAGGCCCCGCATGCGAGCTGCGTGTCCCCGACGGCGAGCTTCACGCCGGAGCCGCACACCGGACATCGCACGTTCATCACTCGCCTCCGATCTCGTAGTCCCGTAGCTTCTTGTCGAGCGTCGGTCGCGAGATGCCGAGCGATCGTGCCGTCGCCGACTTGTTACCATCGTTCACAGCGAGCGTGGCGGCGATCTGCTCCTTCTCCAGCTTCGCGATCGCGTCGGCGAGAGTTCCCGGCACGGGTCGCCCTTCGTGCGCACGTTGCTCGGGAGGTAGGTCGTCAACGTCGACGACCCCTCCATCGTGCAAGACCAGCAGGCGCTCGACCGCATTGCGTAGCTCGCGCACGTTGCCGGGCCACGGATAGCGATCCCACAGCGACTGCGCCTCGGGCACGAGCGTCGGAGGACGTCGGCCGAGCTCCGCGCCGAGCTGACGGAAGAAGTGCGAGGTCAACGCGGCGATGTCGCTCGCGCCCCGTGCGCGCAATGGCGGGACGTCGACGGTGATCACCGCCAAGCGCCAGAACAGGTCCTCGCGAAACGCACCGGCCGCCCACTGCGCGCGCAGATCGCGATGCGTCGCCGCCACGATACGGACGTCCACATCGATCGGCTGCTCGCCACCGACCCGATAGAAGCGACGATCCGCTAGCACGCGCAGCAGCTTTGCCTGGGTTGCCGGGCCAAGCTCACCGACCTCGTCGAGAAACAGCGTGCCGCCGTCGGCCTGCTCGAAGCAACCGCGACGCCGCTTGTTCGCGCCGGTGAACGCGCCCTGCTCGTGACCGAACAGCTCGCTATCGAGCAAGGTCTCGGAGAACGCCGCACAGTTCACGGCGACCCACGGCCCGCTCGAACGTGGGCCGGCGGCGTGATACGCGCGCGCGATGAGCTCCTTGCCCGTGCCACTCTCGCCGAGGATCAACAGCTGCGTGCCCGCGGTCCCGGCGCGAACGGCCGCATCGAGCGCCGCGCGCAGTCGCTTGTCCTCGCCGATGATCGATGGTGACGCGGTCGGCACCGCGGTCGCGACCGCGCGCGTCCGGGCGACGGCAAAGGCGATCGCCGGCGCCAGGGCAGCGATCCGCGCCAGCGACGAGTCGTCGAAGCTCGCGCGCCGCGAGTTATCGAGATGGAGCGCGCCGATCAGGTTGCCATCGTGCAGCAGGGGCGCGATCACGACGGAGCGCAAGTCATAGGCGAGCACCGATCGCGCACTCGCGAACGAGACGTCGCCCTGCGCGTCATCGACCGCCAAGGCGACGCCCTCGGACATCGCACGTCGGAGCAGCGTCGTCGACGCCGTGACCGAGCGACTGCCGTGAATGCACAGCGGCTTCAACGCGCCGCTGCGATCCGTCGCGACCAGACACGCGCGCTCCGCAACCACGTCCTCGCACAGCTCTGCGAGTAGCGCACCGAGTCCACCGCGATCGGCCACCGCGATCAGCGCCAGCATCCGCACTTGATCGCGCGCGAGCTCGGCGGGGGACCGCACGAACCCCGCCGGCAATCGCCGTGCACCACGCGCGGCCGCCTCGTCGGGGACCAGCAGCACGCGATTGTCGCCGTCGCGATCGCCGATCACGTCGAGAGGTGGATCGAACAGCAGGCGACTCGACCCGATCTCGATCACCGCGCCCTCGCGCAACGGGACCCGCGCCTCGCGAACCACCGCGCCATCGACCCGTGTCCCGTTACGACTCCCCAGATCCTCGAGCTCCCAGCCCCCGGCATTGCGACGCACGGTCGCGTGCCGACGCGACAGCTCCGTATCCGCGAGCTGAACCTCGCACTCCGACGAACGCCCGATGGTCGCCTCTGCCTCGATGGCGAACCGCACCAGCGGTCGCTCGTCGCGCAAGAGGATGAGGCCGGCCATCGAGAACCCTGCCGACAAATGTAGCGCGGCGGCGTTCACGTGGGGGCCGTGGGATCCCCGCGCGACAGGAAGTCGACCGCGGCATCGCCGATCGCGTCATGACCCGTACGGAGCGGAATCAGCCGCAACCGCGCCGCGGAGGTCGCGCGATCGGCGGCGGGCGGCGGCGCATCGGGCGCCGCCCACCTCCAGAACGCGAGCGCGCGACGGCGGTTGCCATCGCCGTCCACTTCCGGAAACTCACCGGCGGCGACGAGAATGGTGAGCCGCGGCGCTTCGGGTCGCGACACGAGGATCGCCCACGTCCCATCGAGGGCGTTGTCGAGATAGTTCCCGTCGGCAAACACCACGTCCGCGATCCGGACCGGGAGCCCTCCGACCACGAACTTCGCAGCGGCGAGTTGCTCGACCGCGCGCAGCACGCCCTTCCCGCCGCGCGAGAACCCGATCAGCGAGAGTCGAAGATCGAGGGCCGCTCATTCCACCGCGAGCGTCGCCGCGATCTTCGTGCGCGCCGCGTCGAGGAAGACCAGGAAGTCGCCAGGCGCTGCCTGCCCGCCCGCGCACACGTGGTCCGCACAGCCCGCCTCCCAGTGCTCGTTCTGCGACTCGCGCGAACCAAGGCTCGAGGAAGGAGCATCGGGCGCGATGTACACGAAGTTGCCGCGCAACCTCGCGATCGACGCGACGTGCCGCGACTTCATCGCAGCATCGGCAAACGAGCCAATGCCTTCCATGTAGATGACGACATCGATCGTGCGCGCCGCATCGATCGTGCTCGGCACGTACACCAGCGTGTCGCGACCGCCACCTACCCCGCGCAGCTTGCCGAGCCAGACGGCGCCGTCGAGCTTGTACTTTTGGACCGCCACCCGCACGGCCCGCGCGGTGCGCACGACCCCGCCGCCGACATCGATGGACGAAGCATGGAGCTCGGACGAGGCCGCCAGCATCGACGCCACCAGGGCAACCAAGCGCAGCATGCACCCGGTTCAGCAATGGCTACGCCACGCAAGAGCCAAGCACTGTCGGATAGTTGAGCGCCAGCGATCGTCAATTCGCTTTGCACCTGCAAAGCGGCTTTACACCGATCCCCTCCATCGCGTCGGGCGTGCCGTCGAAGATCTGCGCGCGGGCTGACCAGCGCGGGATGCGCGGCGTCCCAGTGAAGCTCGCCGTCGTGGACCGCAAGCCGCGGGGGATCCGACGTGCTGACGAACAGCCACGCCAGGTGACCCGGCTGGCAGGACAGCACGAGCGCGCGCGACGACGCGAGCCCCGTGCGCGACGCCTCCAGCAGGGCCCGTCCCCACGTTCGGATGGGCCTCCGCGCCCACCGCCGTGGACCGAGCTCAGCCGGGCTCCGCAGACGGCGTGGCTCTCGCACTCGACACCCCGGTGATGAGGAGCTCGTACTTGCCGGTGACGAACACCTGCATCGCGTGCTGCTGCAGATACTTCCGGTAGAACGCGACATCCTTGACGAGCAGGCCGAGCTCCGGCTGCCGGAAGTTCTTCATCCGCGTTCCGTGCTCGATCTCGCCGTCCACGTACCGCGCGTTCGGCAGCCCGATGATCACCGCTCCACTTGGGGCCAGGTGGTCCTGGACGATCCGCCGCAGCACCTCGCGGTCATCGATCCCCGGGCTCTGCAAGGTCCCGATCGAGATCACCAGATCGAACCGCCCGAGCCCGAGCGCCGGGAGCCTGGCGAGGTCCGCCTCGATCAGCGTCACATCGGCGAACCGCGAACGCGCCACGGCGATCGCCGACGCGCTGTGGTCGATGCCAACGATCTCTGACGACGCGAACCCGAGCTGGCGGAGGAGTCCGAGCTCGTCACCGGTGTTGACGCCGAGGTCGAGCACGCGCGTCGCGGGTCCCACGCGTTCGAACGCATCGCGCAGGTCGAGGACGAAGTTCGGATCCTCCGCCTTCGCGATCCGCGCGAACTCCGAGCCGGCGCCGTAGCGCTCGGTCACGTGTTCGGCGGTGGGCCGGAGAAGCGTGGCGCGGTCGAGCGCTTCGAACCGCAGCTCGACGAACGGCGGCGCGAGCGACCGCGGCGTCAGCAGGCGCAGGCCGAGGCGCTCCGCGAGATCGACCCAGGTGCGGAACGAGCGATGGACCAGCAGCTGGCCCCCGTGCTCGAAGACCTCCCCCGCATAGCGGCCACGGCCGAGGTCCGGATCGGGCACGGCAATCGTTCCGCCGGCGTGGTGCTCGAGGTGCGCGATGATCGCGAGCAGCGGCTCGCTGCGGAACTCCCGGAGCACGGCCAAACGGTGGCACGGGCGCACACTCCGTGCACCTGCGCCACGACCGTTCTTGCGTCAGGCGGCCATCGCGTGCGCCGTACGATCGAACCAGCGATCGACCTCGATGCCGAGGTCGACGAGCCGTGGCGCCGGGAGCCCGTGGGCCAGGCGCTCGAACAGCTCGGCCTCCTGCCAGGTCTCGTGCCACTGGAGGAGCTGCTGCAGCCCCACGAGCTTGCGGGCGAAGCGCCGGTCCTCGCGCTCGAGCCAGATCAGATCGGCGAGGATCCTCTTGATCTCCTGATGCTCGGCGAGCAGCTCGGCGCGGATCTCGGGGCTGATCAGCGGATCCGCGGCGGGGTAGAGCAGCTCCTGCTCGACCGCGAGGTGGAGGGTCAGCTTGTCGGCCAGCTCGCTGAGAGCGCCGGTGTGCGCCGAGGCGCTGCCGGTCGCGGACACCTCGACCAGCAATGCCTCGATCTCGTCGTGCTGCTGGGTCAGGAGCTCGATGGCATTGGTGATGTGCATGGACGATCGCCGTGCAGTGCGCATGCCAGCGGCGCTATGGTCGGCCCATGCGCATCGCGTCGACGACGAAGCTCGATCTCTGGCTGATCGTGGGACTGGCAGCCACGGCGATCGTGGCGGCCCGGGGCACACCTGGTGTCGAGGTTCCGACAACGCGCGAGCTGCAGACGGCGGTCCTGTCGAACGGGTTTGCGGTCATGGACGGCGCACCCACCGACCGCCACGTGGTCTCGGTCGACTGGGATGGCGGCCACGCGAAGCGGTGGGCGGTCCCGGTGGTCGCGCCCGAGGCGCGCGTGGTCGGGAACTTCGCGGGCATCGCCCTCGGCTGGCTCGACAAGGCCAAGCTCGAGCTCGCGACCCTCGCCGGCGATGGCGAGCTCGCCGACAAGTCGCAATGGGGCAAGCGGGTCAAGCAGCTCTGCGATGGCACCGCCAGCAACGAGCACCAGTTCGGCATCGGCTGGCTCGAAGCGGCCGGCACCGTGTGGGTCGTCTACGGCCCGACGTCGAGACAGCTCGCCGCCGCCGAGGTGCCCGTGGATGTGACCGCCGCCACGCGCACCGTGTGGTGCGGCGTGACCTCTGCTGGAAAGAAGCTCGCCCTGCTGTGGAGCGATCAGCAC
>JAYVLW010000028.1:0-2620 GCA_043759315.1 Myxococcales bacterium | reverse complement strand
CTCGAGTACCTCGCCAAGGTCGTGTTCACCGAGACGGCGGGCGGCGTCACCGTCGCGTATCCGGACTCGCTCGTCGGCACCGACTCGCACACCACGATGATCAACGGCCTCGGTGTGTTCGGCTGGGGCGTCGGCGGCATCGAGGCGGAGGCCGTGATGCTCGGCCAGCCGATGGCGATGCTCATCCCCGACGTCGTCGGGTTCGAGCTCACCGGCAAGCTGCCGCCCGGCGCGACCGCCACGGACCTCGTCCTCACCGTCACGCAGATGCTGCGCAAGAAGGGCGTGGTCGACAAGTTCGTCGAGTTCTTCGGCGCGGGCATCGGCGCGCTGTCGCTCCCCGATCGCGCGACGATCGCGAACATGGCGCCGGAGTACGGCGCCACGATGGGCTTCTTCCCCGTCGACGACGAGACCCTCGCGTACCTCCGGTTCACCGGCCGCAGCGAGGACCACGTGCAGCTCGTCGAGCGCTACACGAAGGAGAACATGCTGTGGCACGACCCGAGCGCGAAGCTCCGGTTCGTCGATTCGCTGTCGCTCGATCTGTCCAGCGTCGAGCCGTCGATCGCCGGTCCGGCACGCCCGCAGGATCGCGTCCCGCTCAAGGGCTCGCGCCGCGCGTGGCGCCGCGCCGTCAGCGGCATCCTTGGCGACAAGTGCGGCGCCGAGGCGGCGTCGATCGATACCTGGTCGAGCGAAGGCGGCCACGCCGCCCCCGGCAACCTCGGTGTCACGAAGGACGTCACCACCGACAAGGGCGCGTTCCAGCTCGGTCACGGCTCCGTCGTGATCGCGGCGATCACGAGCTGCACCAACACGTCGAACCCGTCGGTGCTGATGGCCGCGGGTCTGCTCGCCCAGAAGGCGGTGGCGAAGGGCCTGACCTCGAAGCCGTGGGTCAAGACCTCGCTCGCGCCCGGCTCGCAGGTCGTCACCGACTACCTGACCCAGGCCGGCCTGATGGCGCCGCTCGAGAAGCTCGGCTTCTACCTCGCGGGCTATGGCTGCACCACGTGCATCGGCAACTCGGGCCCGGTGCACGACGGGATCGCCGCCGCGGTGAAGGATGGGAACCTCGTCGTCACGTCGGTGCTGTCGGGCAACCGCAACTTCGAGGGCCGCGTGAACCCGGTCGTGCGCGCGAACTACCTCGCCTCGCCGCCGCTGGTCGTCGCCTACGCGCTCGCCGGCACGATGAACTTCGACATGGAGACCGACGCGCTCGGCACCGGCAGCGACGGCAAGCCGGTCTACCTCAAGGACGTATGGCCGTCGCCCGCCGAGGTCGCCGAGGCCATGCGCAGCTCGCTCAAGCGCGAGCACTACGTCGAGCGCTACGCCCACGTCCTCGATGGCGACGCCGACTGGCGCGCGCTCAAGGTGCCCGATGGCGACACGTTCGCGTGGGACCCGAACAGCACGTACATCCGCAAGCCGACGTTCTTCGACGACCTCGGCCCCACGCCGAAGCCACTGCACGACATCGCCGGCGCGCGGATTCTCGCGATCCTCGGCGACTCGGTCACCACGGATCACATCTCGCCTGCCGGCAACATCGCGAAGGGATCGCCCGCCGCGCGCTATCTCGACACGCACGGCGTCAAGCCCGCCGACTACAACCAGTACGGCGCGCGCCGCGGCAACCACGAGGTCATGGTGCGCGGCACGTTCGCGAACATCCGCCTCAAGAACCTGATGCTCGATGGCGTCGAGGGCGGGTTCACGAAGTACTTCTCGTCGCTGCCGGGCGAGCCCGAGCAGCTGCCGATCTACGACGCCGCGATGCGCTACGCCGCCGAGCAGGTGCCGCTCGTGGTGCTCGTCGGCGATCTCTACGGCTCGGGTAGCTCCCGCGACTGGGCAGCGAAGGGCACGATGCTCCTCGGCGTACGCGCGGTGATCGCGAAGTCGTTCGAGCGCATCCACCGCTCGAACCTGATCGGCATGGGCGTCCTCCCGCTGCAGTTCCAGTCGGGTCAGGACGCCGCCTCGCTCGGCCTCAAGGGCGACGAGGTGATCTCGATCGAAGGCATCGAGAGCGGACTCGCGCCGAAGAAGCAGATGACCGTGAAGGCGGGCGACAAGACGTTCACCGTCACCGCCCGCATCGACACGCCGCAGGAGGTCGAGTACATGCTGCACGGCGGCATCCTCCAGTACGTGCTGCGCCAGCGCGCCGCTGCCGGCGCCTGAGCCCACAAGCAGGCATCACCTCCTTGACGACCTGTGGCTGCCGGCGCTGTCATCACCCAGTGCGGCGCCCACGCTGAAGCCGCGTGCGCGGGAAGCTACAGAGCGTTCCTGCCGACCTGCAACGTCAGCTTCGCACCGCCAAAGTCGCGGAGGCGCGTACGTGCAACTTGACCCGCGCATGCGGGATATCGGGGCTCTCCGGGTTGACCGTCACCGTCTGGCGACCCGGAGAGATCACGAGATCGAGGTCCTCCATCGGGACCGCGCCGAGCAGTACCTCGTCGCCCAGCACGAACGCACCGACGAAGCAGATCCGCTTCTGAAAGGTCACCCGGATCGGCCCGACATACGGGACGAGCTGTTTCGCCCCATTGGCGACCGTGACCTCGCGCTCGGATTCGGGCTCGAGCCCGAGCTGGGTCGC
>JAYVLW010000027.1:0-2615 GCA_043759315.1 Myxococcales bacterium | reverse complement strand
GCAACGATGGCCGGGTGTGCGTCACCGACTTCGGGCTCGCACGCGAAGCGAGTGCAGCGGAGGCGAAGGCGCCGGCGGCAGCGGGGGAGCCGAGCTCGCTCTCGGGCCTGACGGTCAGCGGCAGCGTGCTCGGCACGCCGGCGTACATGGCGCCCGAACAGTGGGAGGGCGGTGAGGTGACCCCGGCGACCGATCAGTTCGGGTACTGCGTCGCGCTGTGGGAAGCCCTGGCCGGTGAGCGGCCGTATCGCGGCGCCACGGCGGCGGAGCTCCGCACGCAGGTGACGGAAGGGCCGCGGGTCCTCGACGCATCCGGCATTCCACGCCGTGTGCGCCCGATCCTGCGCCGCGGCCTCGATCCGGATCCGGGGAAGCGCTGGCGCGACATGGACGAGCTGCTGCGGGAGCTCGCGCGGGCCGAGCGCAAGCCGTGGATCGTGTTCGCGGCCGCCGGCGCGTCGCTGATCGCGGCCGGTGTGCTGGTGTTCGTGCTGTCGGGCCACTCGTCCGAGCCGGCCTGCGCGGCGCCGCTGCTCGATCCGGCGCGGGTGTGGTCCGAGGACGCGGCGCTCGCTGCCATCGCGGCGAAGCAGGAGCCGGCGAGCAAGCTCTTGACGGCGGATCACCGGCGCTGGATCGAGGTCCGCGGCGGGGCGTGTGCGGCCGAGCCCGCGCGTCGCGCCGCTGGGCTCGCGTGCCTCGACGGCGTGCTCGCTCGCTTCGATGCGATCGCTCGCACCGCGATCACGCCCGGCGCGGCGCCCCTCGATGTGGGTTCCGGCTTGATCGATCCATCGGTCTGCGAGCTCACGCCCGTACCCCGGCTCGTCGCGAGCCCCTCCCCGCAGATGCAGGAGGTGATCTCGGCGCGACTCCGTGACGACGCTCTCGAGAATCCGGTCGACGACACCACACTCGCGGCGCTCGTGGAGCGGGCCTCCGCCGATCCGTGCGCCGAGGCGCTCGCCGACAGCTATCTCGCCGATTCGACCCGGCTCGCGACGACCCGGGAACGTCATGCCGAGCTGTCGGAGCAGGCCGCTGATCGCTGCGGCGATGACCGGATCCGAGCCGAGCTGGCGATCAGCGCCGTGGGCCGCGAGCTGCGCAACGGGTTCGTCGGAGTCACCCTCGCGAGCCGGCTCGCGCGCGCGCAGGTCGCCGTCCAGCGGGTGACGCAGCCGGACCTCGAAGCACAGATCGCGCTGTTCCGGATGCACGTCGATGCGCGCAGTGATCGGATCGATCGGGCGATCACGGAGGGCGAGGCCTCCGCGGCAGGCTACGCGAAGCGTGGGCGGGTCGCGGCGCAGATCGCGGTGCAGCTCGGGGCGCTGCAGATTCGCCAGGGCCGCGCGAGGCCCGAGGATCTGGCCGCGATCTCGAGTGGTCTCGCTGCGCTGCGCACGCGCGCTGTGGCGGAGCTCGGTCGCGAGCATCCGATCCTGCGGTCGATCGATCTCGTCCATGGCGGATGGGAGTGGGCAAGTGGCGATGTCGTGGCCGCGCATCGTCGGTTCGACGGCATGCGCCGCACCCAGCCGATCGCCGGTGCGGTCCACATCACGGGCACCGTTGTCGACGAGGCCGGTCGGCCCGCCGCGGGGGTCACCGTGGTCGCCGGCAAGGACTTCAGCGGGGACTCCGCCTCGGTGGTGCTGCCCTTCGTCGACAAACCGGGCACGTTGCGCTGGGCGACGACCGACGCCGGTGGTGGCTTCGTGATCGCCGACGCGGTGCCCGACGGCATCGTGATCGCCCAGCTCGGAGACAAGCGATCGGCACCGGTCGTCACGGCGCACGCCGTGCGCCTCGTGCTCGCGCCGACGAGCAAGCTCAGCGGCAAGGTCGAGCTGCACGATGTACCGTCGACCAAGGCCGTCGTGGCCATCGTCCGCCACGGAGAGCCGCGCGAGCTGCGCTACGCGACCGTCGCGCCCGTGCGTCCCGACGGCACGTTCGTGCTCGCTGGCGCACCCCGCGGCGAGGTCGATCTCGAGGTGATCGTCGAGGCGATCACCGGCTCGAACCTGACGGTCGAGAAGATGCAGATCGATGCGCCGGTGATCGACAACCTCGCGATCTCGGTGCCGGTCTCGCGGCGCACGGTCAACGTGCTGGTCCGCAGCACCGTCGGCGTGGCGCCGGGCAACGCACAGGTGATCGTGATCCCGGGGACGCTGGCGCCCACGCTCACGGCGAAGGCGCTGGTCGACCAGTTCGGCGACCTCGGCGGCTTCAACTCGCGTCTCGCACGGCCGTTCGACGCCGATGCCGCTCGGCTCGGCGTCACCGGCAAGCCCGGCGACCTCGTGGTCACGAACATCTCCGTGCCGGATGGCGCGGCGAGCGCGTGCGGCGTGGGCCTGCCCGCCGATATCGGTGATCCGAGCTTCGCCAAGGCGCTCCAGCTCCACCAGGACCGCATCGAGCTCCGCTGCGTGCCGATCACCCCGGGGGCGACCGTGATCACCGTCGAGGTCCCGCCGTGGCCGCGGTTCGACTAGGATGCCCGTGTGACTCCAGAGATCGTTCGCATCGGCAGCCTGCTCGGCATCAAGACCTCCGCGTTGATCCCGCGCCTGGCGTCGCTCGCCGAGACACTCTCCCGCGAT
>JAYVLW010000026.1:0-4467 GCA_043759315.1 Myxococcales bacterium | reverse complement strand
GCCTGATCGTCGTCGGCTACCGCTCCACGGACTCCCTCGGCGGCAAGACCCGCGGCGCGGGCAAGTTCTTCACGCGCGCTCCGGTGCCGCTCCACTGATTCGACCGCTCAGTCGGTCGGCAGCCACAACAGCGCGATCTTGGTCACGACCGTGTCGGACTTCTTCGCGTTGAGATCGATGGTCTCGAGCTCGGGCTCGGGCGTACGCTGCAGCTCGGCGACCTCCTCGGCGAGCTCGGTCTCGAGATCGGCGTACTTCCGTCCGAGATCGTCCACGGACTCCTGGGCGCGCGCCACGTCGCCGCGCTGATTCGCGGTGCGCGACACGCTGCGTGCCGCAGACGCGACCTTGCCGAGGGTCGACGACCGACGGCCGCCGAGCAACGAGCCCAGCACGGACGCGCCGATCGAGATCGCGGAGTCGGTGGTCGCAGCGCTCGCCTGCGCCCGCTCGCGTGCGACGCGTTGTTCGGCGGTGGATTGCTTGCTCGCGATCGCCTCGAGCCGCGGACGATACTTGGCCCGCAGCTTGTCGATCGCGGTGTCGCGCTGCTCGCGCACGGCGGCGGCGACGCGGCCACGAAACGCGCCCTCGGTCTCGGTGGGCTGGGACACGAGCTTGAGCGATCGAACCGTCCACAGCTTCACGCCGCCCTCGCGAAACACCCACGCCGCGAGCCCCTCGTCGAGGCGGCCGACCGTCTTGGCCGTCAACCCCGCGGGGAGTGCGGCGAACGTCGCACCGGGATCGGGCTCGGTTCGCGCGGCATCGAGCCGGGCGTGATCGACGACGATCGCGTGCTCCCAGAGGTCACCCGCCGAGTCCGGGCGCAGCGGCGACACCACCGCGATCTCGCGCCACTCGTCGATCGCGGCCTTGGCGTGCACGAAGTGCGCTTTCACCACCCCGAGGAGTGCGGGACCGAGCGCGGGTCCCGTACCGAACAGCTCGGTGAGGCCGGCGGGCACGATCGGGCGCGCGCTGGTGCGAGCGGCGGGCGGCGCCGAGCTCGCGGGAGCCGGTGCCGTGCGCCGTGCGGCCATCAACGTCACGATCTGCGAGCGCGTCAACGGTCCGGCCAGGTAGCTCATCACGAACCGGCTCTGGAACACGATCGGGTGGTCCTCGTGCACGTTGTTCATGACGAACACGCGCGAGCTCAGCCCGGCGAGGGTGGCCTCCATCGCCGCCTTGTCGAACGCTTTGCCGGCCGCCGCGCTCGCCCCCTCGAGCCCTTCGATCACCCGCGCCTTGTCGCGCTCGGTCTGCAGGCGGCCGAGGAACCAGGTGCCGGCATTCGAGAGCGCCTTGTAGTCGACGTCCACGGGGTTCTGCGTGGCCAGCACCATCCCCACGCCGAACGCGCGGGCCTGCTTGAGCAACGTCAGCATCGGCTTCTTCGACGGGGGCACCGCCGTCGGCGGAAGGTAGCCGGCGACCTCGTCCATGAACACGATCGCGCGCAAGCTCGCGGTCCCGGGCTGGGTCCGCATCCACGCGATGATCTCGTGCAGCAGCAGCGTCACGAAGAACATGCGCTCCGCATCGCCCAGGTGCGCGATCGAGAGCACGGCCGCGCGCGGCTTGCCCTCGGGCGTGAACAGCAGGCTCGGGATGTCGAGCGGATCACCGCGCGTCCAGGCGGCGAAGCTCGGCGACGCGAGCAGCGTGTTGAGCGAGAGCGCCAGCGCGGTGCGATCCGCGGCCGGGAAGAACGTCTCGAGGTCGAACGCACCGACGGTGGCAAACGGCGGCCTGCTCACGCTCTGGATCAGCGCCGAGAGGTCGAGATCGCGTCCTGCGCGCCACGCCTGATCGAGCAACTGCGAGAGCAGCACGTGTTCACGGCTGCGCAACGGATCGGCCGCGATCCCGACCAACGCGAGCAGTCCGCTCACGGCGCCTTCGATCCGATCGCCCCACGCCTCGGCGTCACCCGCCAGCTCGGCCGCTGGCGCGCGAAACGACTTGAGCACCGACAGGGGACGACCAGCGTCGCTTCCCGGCGTGTAGATCTCGACGTCCGCCGCTGCGCGCAGACGCGCGATGCGCTCGACGCCCTGACCGGAGCTGGTGAGACCGTCGCGCCAGCGCGTGGCCGTCTTCGCCGCGAGCTCGTCGACGCTCAGACCCTCTCGCCGGGCGGTCGAGGGATCGATCCACGGAGCGAAGTCAGTGGGCGCGAGGTTCGGGAACGTGAGCATCAGGTTGCCGAGATCGCCCTTCGGATCGATGGCGAGCACGGGCACACCGTCGATCAGCGCCTCTTCGATCATCGCGAGGCACAGGCCGGTCTTCCCGCTCCCGGTCATCCCCACGCACACCGCGTGTGTCGTGAGATCGCGCGAGTCGTACATGATCGGCTCGCCACCCTGCTTCGTGACAGGATCGAAGGCCGTCCCGAGGTAGAACGCGCCGAGCTGCTCGTAGTTCATCGAGCGAGGATACCGCGCGCGGCGCCACGAGGAGGTTGTACGCTACCGATGATGCTCGCGCGTTCCGCGGCCGCCCACACGGCTTATCAGCTCGTCCGGGCACTCCAGCGGCGGATGGTCGATGCCCAGGAGGCCGTCGCGCGCACCCTGGGCGAGCCGGACCAGTTCGGCGAGGTGCACTGGCTGCGCGACGAAGGGCGACACGGCGGGGGAAGTCGGCGGTCGATCGCGGACACCAAGATCTTCGACCGCGCCTCGGTCAACGTGTCACAGGTCCACTACGACGATGATCCGAGCAAGCGGTTGAGCTCGGCGACCGCGCTGTCCACGATCATCCATCCGCGCCATCCTCACGCACCTTCGGTCCACGTCCACGTCAGCTGGACCGAGATGCGCGACGGCGGCGGGTACTGGCGGATCATGGCGGATCTCAACCCCGCGATCCGCGAGACCGAGCTCGCGCTGGCGGGCCAGGCGCGCTTCGTCGCAGCGCTGCGCGCGGCGGCACCGGCGGTCTACGCCGAGGCGGCGCGGCAAGGCGAGAGCTACTTCTTCATCCCTGCCCTCGGCCGGCATCGCGGCGTCGCGCACTTCTATCTCGAGCAGTATGCGACCGCCGATCTGGGCGCCGACGCGGCCCTCGCGCAGGCGGTGGGAGAGGCCGCGATCGATAGTCACGCCGCGATCGTCGGCGACGCGCTGCGCGCGCACGGGGCCGCGAGCGCCGACGACCGTCAACGCCAGCTCGCGTACCACACGCTGTACCTGTTCCAGGTCCTGACCCTGGATCGCGGCACCACCTCGGGGCTGCTGGTCCATGATCAGAATGACGTCGGCATCCTAGGATCACTGCCGTCGCAGATCGATCGCGCACTGCTCGCAAGCTGGCGGGCACGTGTGCCCGAGCCGGTCGACCAGCTCGTGGACCGGTTGCTCGAGGCGTTGCCCGCCGGGGACGTGGTCATGGTCGATGACGAGGCCAAGCGCGCGCTCGCCGGTGCGGTGCGCTCGTTCTACCGGGCGAACCCCCAGGCGCTCGATCTCCAGGCCCGCGGTGATGTCGTCCCGCCCACGGTGGCGAACCACCGCTGACGGCGATGGGGACCTGAGGGCAGGTACGCGCGGGACCGCGGGTGGGTGCGGTTCGCCGACATGTACAATTTCGTACACTCCACTTCCGCATCGAGGCGCGTATACGATCACCTGATGCTGCGAGGGACGAGCTGTTGGTTGTCGCGTCTGGCCATCTCGGCGATGACCGTGTGCGCGGCATGCGGGTTCTCCGTGTCGGGCGCGGGAGAAGGCAGCGACGCGACGCCCCCGGTGACGATCGGGTTTGCCAGCGCGACCTCACTCCAGGACGAGGCATCCGGAATGGTCTCGGTCCCGGTCACGCTCTCGGGATCGGCGGGGGACGCCGTGACAGTGCACTACGCGGTGACCGGCGGTAGCGCGACGCTCGGCACCGACTACACGATCTCGGAGGGTACGCTGAGCTTCGGAGCGGGCGAGACCCAGCAGATGATCGAGCTGACGATCCTCGCCGATGACATGGAGGAGCCGAACGAGACCATCGAGCTGGGCCTCGACTCGCCGACGAATGGTGTCCTCGGAGCGAAGGCACATACGATCACGATCAACGCGAACGTCTTGCCGCGCGTCCGCTTCGCCCTCGCCAGCTCGCAGCACGACGAGACCCCCGGCGAAACGTTCGACGTCGTGCTCGACGTCGCCGGGACACTTCCGATCACCGTGGACTACGCAGTCACGGGGACCGCCACCGGCGGCGGCGTCGATTACACGCTCGCGAACGGCGTGATCAGCTTTCCGCCCGGCGTGACGAGCCAGCAGATCGTGCTAGGGGAGATCGACGATGCCCTCAACGAGGACCCCGAGACTGTTGCGGTGTCCCTCGCCAACCCCACCAACGTGATCCTGGGCGCGACGCTGACGCAGACCCATACGATCCTCGACAACGATCCGATGCCCTCGGTGAGCTTCGCGCTCGCGTCCTCCAGCGTGACCGAGATGG
>JAYVLW010000025.1:0-5424 GCA_043759315.1 Myxococcales bacterium | reverse complement strand
GATCGGAGGTGCTGTCGCGGCGGCTGTCGCGGCTGTCGCGATCTGGTTCTTGTTCGTCCGCCACAAGGCCGACGACAGACCATCGGCCCCCGAGCCGGTGCGTCCCGCCGAGATCAAGCCGACCCCGACGACCACCCCGACCAGGAATGACCACGAGATCCCCGCACCGCGCGGGGTGGCTCCGAAGTGGGCGCTCGACGTGGATCGCGAGGGCCCGCTGCAGCTCGAGGGCCAGGTCGTGGGCCCCGACGGCAAGCCGGTCGGCGGCGCGAAGGTATGGCTGGGCTCGGTGCCGCCGCGCTCGACGAGCTCCGAGGAAGACGGCTCGTTCTCGTTCGCAAAGCTCTCGGGCCGGACGTACCAGCTCGGCGCATCGGCCGGGAAGCTGATCGGCTCCGCGACCTACAAGCTCGTCGACAAGGGCGATCCGGTCGTGATCCGCCTGACCGAGGGCGCATCGATCGTGGTCACCGTGCTCGAAGACGGCGCGAAGCCGCTCGCAGGAGCCGAGGTCAAGACCGACGACGATCACGTCGCGAAGACAGATCCGCAAGGCAAGGCGACGCTCGAACCGGTGAATCCCGGATGGGTCGCCGTGCATGCGCAGGCGGAAGGCTACGCGCCGACGAGCGCGTTCACGACCATCGGCTCGTCGGGGGCGAGTGGACAGATCACGATGACCTTGCACAAGGGCTTCGCGGTCTCCGGCAAGGTGGTCGACGAGGCAGGCAAGCCGATCGTCAAGGCCAAGGTCGATTCGAAGGACGGCATGTGGGACTTCGGCACCAGCGCCGACGATGACGTCACCACCGATGACAAGGGGCAGTTCACGTTCGCGGCGCTCGCGCCCGGTAGCCACACGTTGAGCGCCGTCGACGGCGAGCACGCCCCGGTGCGCTCGACGCCGATCACCGTGAAGGACCGCGCAATCGCCGGCATCGTGATCACCATGAAGACCGGCGGTCGGCTCGCTGGAAAGGTCCTCGACAGGGATCGCCAGGCCGTGCCGTTCGCGACCGTCCGGATCTCCGGCAAGGACGCAAACGCGTGGATGGTGGCCGCACGGCAAGCCACCACCGACAAGACCGGCGCGTTCGAGCTACGCGGCCTGGCGCGCGTACAGCAGCGGGCACGTGCTGAATCAGATCTCGCGGCGAGCAAGATCATCGACGTCGATCTCGAGACCAAGGCCGAGATCTCGAACCTCGAGATCGTGCTCGACGTCAGCGGAACGATCGCCGGCACGGTCGTCGACGACAAGGGCCTGCCCGTCCCCGAGGTCGCGGTGAACGCCTTCCCCGACATCATGGGTGGAGCGAACACCGATGGGCTCGCGCTCGCCGGCATGTCGAACACCACCACCGACGGCGCCGGCGGCTTCGTCATTCACGGCCTGCCCGACGGCGCGTACAAGCTGTGGGCCGCGCGCGCGAGCGCAGGCTTCCAGGAGTGGGGCCAGCAGGGGACGTCGGCCAGGACCGGGGACAAGGGCGTGCGGATCACGCTGCCCGCGGCGGGTGGGCTCAAGGGTTCGATCTCCATCGACGGCGTGGGTGCCCCCCCGGCCGCCGCGATGGTCCAGGTCGGCACTCAGCCCGCGACGCCCGCGAACGCCGGGGCGTTCGACATCAAGGACGTCACCCCCGGCACCTACGACATCACCTTCCGGAGCCCGGAGTTCGCGGAGCTCGTGAAGCGCGACGTGAAGATCGAGCCCGGCAAGACCACGGACCTCGGCAAGGTCGTCGTCTCCAGGGGCAGAAAGCTCGTCGGCAAGGTCATCGACCACGCCGGCGCCCCGGTCGCGGGCGCGAAGATCAAGGTCGGCGAGATGCTGTTCTCGGCCGAGGGCAACGAGGATCAGATGGAGCAATTCGAGCAGATGGGCGGGGTGCGCGTCGCCGTGTCGGATCAGGCCGGCGAGTTCGCGATCATCGGCATCCCGAAGAAGGCAACGAGCGCGATGGCGAACCATCCGACGGACGGTCGGTCGCTCGCTCTGCCGGTCGCCGAGGGCACGGACGATCCGCCCCCGATGACCCTCACGCTGCGCGGGTTCGGTTCGATCACGGGCAAGGTCACGTCGAAGGGAAAGCCCCTCCCGCACGTCACGGTCAGCGACTCGTCGAAGGGCGGTGGTACTGCGGCGAGCTTCGCGCAGACCGACGACGACGGAAACTTCACGCTCGCGAAGGTCCCCGAGGGTCCGCACGTGGTGCAGGCGATGCAGACCGGGATGATGTCGATGAAGACCGCGACCGCGAACGTGGTCGTCACCGCGGGCAAGGAGACGAAGGTCACGATCGATATTCCGATCGGCACGATCTCGCTCGCGGTCACCGTGAAGCCCCTGCCGAACAACAAGGTCGACGCCGCGCAGGTGTTTCTGTTCTCCGGCGTGGTCGCGTTCACGAACGCCAAGCAGCTCACCGATGGCTTCCTGCAGGGCGGCGCGCAGGGCATGAAGTTCTGGCTCGGCGGCGCGTTGCCGATGCCGAAGTTCGACGAGCTCGTGGCGGGCACCTACTCCGCGTGCACGATCCCGATCACGGGCTCGATGAGCGATGCCACGTTCATGCAACGGATCCAGGAGAACATGCAGACGCTTCGGGTCTACTGCAAAGCCGTGAAGGTCACCGCGACGCCGAACGAGCAGACGGTGATCTCCGAAGTGCCTGCAATGACCCCACTTCCGGCTCCCCCGTAGCGGTCACGGCGTCTTTCGCCGTTGCGGACAGAGCGCCGGCAGTGTCGAGGCGCTCGTCGAGCAGGCTCCGGATCCGATCGCCATCGACCACGACCGCCGGCATCGCGGCGCTCCCCTCGGTCAGGATGCGCTCGACCTGGTCCCCTGACATTTCCAGCGTTCTAACACGTGGCCTGACCGCCCGTTTCAACGCGCCGCGGAACCGCGCCGTCGTAGCGCGATGTCCGCGCCGCCTGCGATGGTGGACCCCATGCGGTGACTACTGGAGCATCGAGCCGCCGCTCACGAGCGCAGCATCGGGCCACACGGCGTTGAAGTACACGTTGGCCAGAACAGCCCAATCCCCTGCCGTGCTCTGCGCTTCGCTGATCGTGGACATCGCAAAGCTGCCCATCCCTGCGGCCATCGTCATGAGGGCCGCGGTCGGCACCTTGCCGCTGCCGGCCGATGCGGGATACGTGCAGAACAGCGCGGGCTGATTGCCGGGCCCGGTGAGGAAGACCTGGATGGTTCCGGAGCCACCGCCGTTCCAGCTCACGCTGAAGTCCTGCGCCCGAGTGATCCCGAGCAGAGCGCCCGCCGCCGGTTTCGCGGGGGCGGTGATCGTGCCTTTCGTCGGCGCCGTGACAGAGAGCGTGAACGCGGGGACGTCGGCGCCGGTGGCGGCGAACGTGATCGTCTCGCCACCGGCGAACAGCGGCGTCGTCGAGGTCTGCGGCGTGTACACCTTGTCGGCGCCCGGGACGAGCGACAGCGGCTTGGCGGCTCCGGAGATCGAGATCGTGCCCGCGCTGAATGCACCCTGCGAGCTTCCGGCCGGGCAACTGCGCACGGTGCACGGCCCGATCGTCTGCATGGTAGTGCACGTCGCGGGCGCCGTGTAGAACCCGGCGCTCACCTGGCCACCGCGCGTCGGCGTGCCGGGAACATTCATCCCGTCGTAGCTCTGGATGAACACCGACCCCGTGTGGGCAGCTACCGCGGCATCCGGTGCGGGCCCGTCGTCTCCGCCGCCGCCGCTGCTCTTGCAGGCCACGAAAACGAGCAGCGCGAATCTCACGCGCGGAGCATAAGCGGCGACCGGCGCGGTGCAAGCCCTTCGGAGCCTGTAGTTCCCAAGCCGCCTGCGGCCGGGTATCATGGGGCATGGAGCGCGACCGCCGGAACCCCTACGCACCATCAGCGCCCGACGGCACGGACGGCAGCTACGCGCGGCCGCCGGGAAAGTTCGCGTTGACGGATGCGCTCGGCTCCGCCGGAAAGAGCAACGTCGTGCCGCCCAGACCGCGCGCTGCCGGAGGTGCCGACAAGCCCGAGCCCCCCGATGACTCGCCGATCGAGAGCGTGGGTCTGGACACCGATACGGTCGCGAAGGAAGCCGCACCCGCTCGGGAAGCCGCGGCTCCGGAACAAGCGACTCCGGCTGTCGGGCCGACGGCAGGCGTGCCCGCGCAGAAGCTCCCGCGTCTCGACCTCGGTCGCCGCGGCGACGAGGGCTAGGCCAACGGGCCGTGCGGTGCCTGCTGCTGATCCTGGTCTGGTCCGCGTGCGGCGACGTCGAGGTCGGGGGACCGTGCAGCGCCACGGATCTGTGCGCCAGCGGTGCGGTCTGCGACTTCACGGCCGCCAATGGTCCCGAGTGCGTCGCTGCCGATGGAGACGAGGACGGCGACGGCCTCCCGAACAGCAAGGACTTCTGCCAGCACCAGATGGGCGGCGCGTACGACGAGGATCAAGACGGCCTCGGGGATGACTGTGATGCATGCCCGATCGCGCCCCCGCCCGCGACCCCCGATACCGACGGCGATGACGTCGACAGCCCCTGCGATCCCGATCCGTTCACGCCGGGAGATCGGATCGTCGTGTTCAACGGATTCAACGAGCCCACGCTGCCCTCGACCTGGAAGGCGACCACCGCGTGGACGTTCCAGGGCGGCGAGGCCAAGGTGACGCCCGCGACCGCGACCGGGCTCGAGACCCTCTCCGCCCCCCTGCCCCTGGTCTCGACCAATGTCGCCCTGCTCACGCGCTACCGCGTCGATCGCGTCGACCCCGCCGCCACCGAGAGCGCGGCCTCGGTGATCGGCATCGACCGCCGGCCGGCCGGCACCACGATCGTGTCGTGCGGTGGTTCGCGCGTGGGTGCGATGGATCGCCTGCTGCTCGACACCGGTGTGAGCGGCTCGCAGGACGCGATGGACCAGCTGTTCGATCCCGCGGGGCTCTACCGCGTGGCGATGAAGCTCGAGGGCGCGCAGGCACAGTGCGCGATGATCTCGGATCGCGAGACCGGCGCGGCACAGGCTGCGAGCAACGGCGAGGCCATGAGCGAGACCGGGCTCACTGCGCGGGGCGCGACGATCCGGTTCACGTACCTGCTCGCGGTGCAGCGCGGGCCCGTGGGCACGAACTGACGCGCTACGGCGCGCGGTACTTCAGGAGCTCGAGGATCGGGTGCACCACGTGTTGCTCGCACAGCGGCCCCAGTGAGTAGACCTCCTCGTAGTGATCGCCCTCGGCCTCGACCAGGAAGGGATCCGACGGATCGAGCGCGTAGTTGTACGCCGGCACGATGTAGCCGACGTAGTCCTCGGCGCAGCCGGCGAGGATCGGGTACTTCACCCCAGCGTGCGCGAGCACGAGGTCGCGCATGTACGGCGGAGCCGGCGCCTCGTCGAACCTCGGCAGGTTCGGCTTCGTCTTGTCGAACATCTCGT
>JAYVLW010000024.1:0-4283 GCA_043759315.1 Myxococcales bacterium | reverse complement strand
GTCAGATAGAGTGTCCGCGCCATCGAGAGCCTGTTCCGCCAGCGGCTGCTCCGGGTGCGCCTCGCCACCCAGCTCGCGCTCGCGCGCAGCGAGGGCGACCTTCGCGGCGACGCCAGCGAGGCGGTCCGGCTCGAGCTCCAGGCACTCGACGCGACCCTCGCGAGCCGGGCGGCAGATTCCGATCAGCCGGAGGCACGGCTCGCCGCCGCCCTGGCTCTGACCTCGGACGAGCTCGCGTTCTTCTGGGCGGTGGTCGCGCGCGCCTCGGACCCACTCCTTCTCGCGCTCCTCCAGGTGCTGTGCGGCACCGACGCGCGCCGGGGTCTATCACTCGCCCACTACGCAACGATCGCGGGCCTCGACGCCGAGCGGGCGGATGCGATCACCAACATCCTGTCGCCGTCGCATCCGTTGCTGCGCTATCAGTTTCTGCTCGCGCCCGATGCGGTGGCGATCGACGTGTGCACTCCGCTAACGACGTCGCCGCGCATGTGTGCCTTTCTTCGCGGCGAAACCGAACCCGACGAGGTGATCAATGCCGCCGGCGGCCGGATCTGGGTCCCGCACGACGCGCAGCTCGACGAGGTGCAACAGCATTCACGGCACCGGATCGGTCTCGGCCTCGGCTGGCTCGAATCGGTCGTGATCGTCGAGGGGCCGACGGGAGCAGGCCGCCGTACCGCGGTCGCCCTCGCGGCGAAGACGTTCGGTCGGGACGTGGTCTCGGTGGACCTGGCGAGGATCGCACCCCACTACGGTGCTCTCGAGTCCGCTCTCACCGCACTGATGCGCGAGTGCATGTTGACCAGTGCGATCCCCGTGATCGCCGGGGTCAACGAGCTGACCGGTGGTGAGTCCGAGCCGGCCGAACGCCAGCGCCTGCTCGCACGGGTGATCGAGAGCGCCCCTGGCCCCGTGGCGCTGACATCGAACGTTGCCGGCATCGACCTGAAGGTCCACGGCCGGCGGATCATCCGCGTGCCGTGGCCGGTCCCCGAGACCGGTGCACGTCGCGCGCTCTGGGTCGACGCCCTCGCCGATGACCTCGGTGGCCTCGAGAGCCACGTCGACGAGCTCGCGCTCCGCTACCGCATGGGCGCGGGCGGGATCCGGGACGGCGCCGCGTCGGCGCGAGCGATCCGTGACGCGCGTGGTAGCGGTGCGGTCTTAACCCCAGGGATCAGTTGGTTTGACCCGGATAGCCGCAGTGTTCGAACCAGCGGCCGCAGTGCTGCGGCGTGACGCGATAGCGAGCTCGGCGCGCGACGCGGCGAAGTGCATCCTTGGTCCGCGGCGCATGGCGGCGAACAAATTGTTTCTGAAGCGCCCACGCGGACTCGATCGGGTTGAAGTCGGGCGAGTACGGCGGCAGGTAGATCACGTCGACGCCGCGTGCCGCACAACTCTCGAGCACGCGCTCGTCGTGGTGAGCTTGGAGGTTGTCCATGACGATCACGTCGCCCCGTCGAAGCTTCGGAAGGAGCTTCGTTCTCAGCCACCAGACAAAACGATCCTTCGTCGCCTTTTCGTAGGTGGTCGTCAGTACGACCCACCCGTCGCGCCGCATCGCGCCCAGCAGCGTAAGGTTCTTGCCCCAGTTCATCGGCACTCGGTCGATGAACTCGGTGCCACGCTTCACCCAGGCGTGGCTGCGGCTCATCGCGAGATTGAGCCCGGACTCGTCGAGGAAGACGAGGCGCTCGAACGGGATGTGGCGGATCTTCGCCGCGAAGTGTGTCCGTTTGAAAGCGACGTCCGGCCGCTTACTCTCCAGTGGCCGTCGGCGCTTTTTTTTACAACGTACCCGTGTCGGGAGAGAGCCCGCTTGGTGCTCGAGACGTGGACGCGGAGGCGCTTCGAGCGCACCCGATTGATCGCGACGGTGAGTTCGAGCGCTGTTGCATCGGGGCACGACGCGAGGCCCTGCTCGAGGTCGTGCAACGTGATCGTCGACCTTCGACCGCCACCGGCGGCCTTCGGCTCCAGATGGCCGAGCTTGCGCTTCAACCACACCCAACGCTTCACCGAAGCCTCGCCGACCCCGAACAGCTCGCCGAGCTCGGGATAGCTGCCCCTGCCGGCCTCGTACGCCGCTACCACGCGCTCGCGAAGCGCAACCGGATGTCCATCGACCATGGACCAACCAGATCAGAAACGGATCCTCACTTCAAGCCATCGGATCAAATCATTCGAACACTGGGGTTAGGGCGGCCGACGCGCTCAGCACAGAGGCGCTCGAACGACGTCAGGCGCTCGCTGCGTTGCTGGCGCCAGTCACCCAGTCTGGGTGACGAGTCCGGCTAACTTGTCGTCGGACAGCACGACGCCGGGGAACGATTCACCTGAGCAACCTCACGGGATCGCTGGCGACCTCTAGATCTGGGGAACGATTCGCCGCCGGCCCGAAAAACCAAAAGGCATCGCATCGCTGCGAGACCTTTCCGTTTGTGCGCCCAGCATGGGCATCCATCAGGAGGTGAGAGTCCTCTCGTGAACAGGCCAGCGTGAGCGAAGCGAAGCGCAACTGCGGAAGGGCGACCGACCGTGGGGAGAAAGCGCCGAGCGAAGCTGCGGGTCGATGAACAAGAAGCGGATATCAGGCGCTGCCGAGTGGGGCGAGCGGGCAAACGACCGCGAAGCTCCGATGGCCAAGACTCGGTGCCGTAGATCCGACGATCGCGCAGCGAAGGTGGATGCACTTACCTGGGGAGACCTCGCCTCACGCCTGAAAGGGCGACGCAGGATGTAGCGGAGCGAGGAGTCAGCAGAGGCCGTAGTAGCCGTGCCGAAGCCGGTGGAGAACCGGAAGCCTTTGACGAAGCGAAGGGCCGAACGAGAGGACCGGATGACCGACGAAGGACTCCGCAAAGGACAGCGCCAGGAGCCTCGGCAACGAGGGCTCGAGCAGAAGGCAGCGGGTGAAGCCCGTGATGAGCTGCCGAGTGGCGAACCGGCGCGCGGGCGCCCAACGAACCGGCGCATCCACGATGGAACGAGCTGATGGAGGAAGTGGTGGCGCCCGAGAACATCGTGCGAGCGATGAACCGGGTGCGCAGCAATCAAGGAAGTCCTGGCATCGACGGGATGACCGTGGACGAGCTCCAGCTCCCGGAACACTGGCGGCGAACGGAAGGAATCCTGCGAGAGCAGCTGCTTTCAGGAACCTACCAATCCAAGCCCGTGCGGCGGGTGACGATCCCGAAACCGGACGGAGGCGAGCGCGAGCTCGGTATCCCGACGGTCACGGACCGGCTTGTCCAGCAGGCGATCTCGCAGGTGCTGGGTCCTCGCTACGACGTGGGCTTTTCGCCGCACAGCCACGGCTTTCGTCCCGGATACAGCGCTCACAACGCGGTGCTCGAGGCGCAAGGCTACATCCAGGAGGAATACGACTGGGTGGTGGATGTGGACCTCGAACGATTCTTCGATCGGGTGAATCACGACGTGCTGATGGGGCGGCTCGCGAAGAAGATCGAGGACAAGAGGATGCTGAAGATCCTCCGTGGCTTTCTGAATGCGGGAGTGATGACGAACGGAGTGGTGATCGACCAAGACGAAGGCACGCCGCAAGGCGGACCGCTGTCGCCGCTCCTGGCAAACGTGCTGCTCGACGAGATCGACAAGGTCCTGGAAGCGCGAGGGCATCGCTTCGTGCGCTACGCCGACGACTGCAACATCTATGTGCAGTCCGAGCGCGCTGGCATGCGGGTGATGGACGCGATGCGGAAGGAACTGACGCGACTCCGACTGCGGATCAACGAGGCCAAGAGCGCGGTCGACCGACCGTGGAACCGGCGATTCCTTGGCTTCACGTTTCGAGGCCGCGGTGCCAAAACACGACGACGCGTGTCACCACGAGCCGTCGAGAAGGCAAAGGATCGAATACGCGAGCTGACGAACCGCAACCGCGGGGCAAGCATGACCACCGTGGTGAAGGAGCTGACGCGGTACCTGCGGGGATGGAAGCAGTATTTCGGACTATGCGAGGTCCCCTCGCTGAGACGCGATCTCGACGTCTGGATCCGCGCCCGGCTGCGCCTCCTGCAGGTCAAACAGTGGATCCGCGGCACGACGGCTTACCGGAGGCTTGTGGCCTTGGGTGTACCCGCGCGTGCGGCGATCCACACGGCGCAGAACCTCCGCCGCTGGTGGCACGCCGCTCACTCGCCGGGCATGCACCTAGCTGTTAGGGAGCGTGTCCTCCGAGGCGTATGACCGGGTTTTGGATCCAGCTGGGTGATGCTCGACCCGCTGTTCGCTATCGTCGATGGTGACTGGCTCCA
>JAYVLW010000023.1:0-2752 GCA_043759315.1 Myxococcales bacterium | reverse complement strand
TGAGGCGCTCGCTGACCAAGAGCGAGAAGCCATAGCCGCTCGGCTCCCGAAGGGGGTGTTGTGCTTCGCCCCGTACCGGATGTTTGAAGACCAACTGCTCGACGAAGATGCCATCGTCACTCGATTGATCCGTCTACTCGAAGGCTCCGATCGCCGATTTGATCCTTCGGATGTTCGTTCTCAAGTTGTCGCGGCGCTGAACAGCAAGGATCCGCACGCCTCCGCGGCCAAGGTCCTCGAGGGCATCTACGCGCAGGTGTCCGACGGCCTTGTCGAGTACCGAAAGGTTGAAGAGGGAGTGGCTCTTACGGCCCTCATTCTCGACCACAACCCAGCTCACTTCGAGCCACTCACGAAGTGGCTCATCGACACGCTAAGGCTCGGACCGTGACACGGACAAAGCCGCCAACCGCTTCACTCGTCCGCTCGTCGGCAGCGGAGTACCTGACCTTCGTAGCGGCCAGCGGCACGGGCGGCGTCGAAGCAATCTACGCCCACGAGAACGTGTGGTTAAGCCAGAAGATGATGGCGCAGCTCTACGACGTCGACGTACGCACCATCAACTACCACTTGAAAACCATTTTCACGGACAGCGAGCTGGAGGAGGACGCAGTTATCCAGGTTTTTCGGATAACTGCCACCGACGGCAAGTCGTACGACACGAAGCACTACAACCTCTCGGCCATCGTCGCCGTCGGCTACAAGGTCAACTCCGAGCGCGCGGTGCAGTTCCGCAAGTGGGCCACGCGCGTCGTCGAGGAGTTCACGATCAAGGGCTTCGCGATGGACGACGAGCGCTTGAAGCGCGGCGGCTCGGTCCTGAGCGAGCGCTACTTCGATGAGCAGCTCCAGCGCGTCCGCGAGATCCGGCTGTCGGAGCGAAAGTTCTACCAGAAGATCACCGACATCTACGCCACCGCCGTCGACTACGACGTGACCGCGCAGGCGACCAAGCGTTTCTTCTCCACCGTGCAGAACAAGCTGCACTGGGCCATCCATGGGCAGACGGCGGCCGAGGTTGTCGTCGACCGCGCCGACGCGAAGAAGGAGCACATGGGGCTCCATACCTGGACCGATGCGCCGCACGGAAAGATCCAGAAGTTCGACGTGGTGGTCGCCAAGAACTACCTGACCGAACCGGAGCTCGCGCAACTCTCGCGACTGGTGAACGCCTACCTCGACGTCGCGGAGGACATGGCAACTCGCAAGCTTCCCATGACGATGCAGGACTGGGAGACACGGCTGAACCGCTTCCTTGCGGCGACCGATCGCGAGGTCTTGCAAGATGCTGGAAAGGTGACCGCGGAGATCGCGCGGGCTCACGCCGAGAGTGAGTTCGAGAAGTACCGCATCGTGCAGGACCGCCTGTTCGAGAGCGACTTCGACCGGATCGTGACCGAGACCAAGCGGCTCGGTGAAGGCGCAGGAAAAAGCCGTACCCGCACGAAGAAGAAGCCGCGAGCCCGGCGATGAATTGCGCCGACATCGACCGCCGGAATCGGCACTGATTTCCGACCGGGTTGGGGGCTACCGCGTGGGCTGTGCCGCTGCCTCGCGTTGCTGCGTCGTCGCTTCCGGTGCCGCGCGCGCGATCGTCGAACCGTCGTGCGCACGCCACGCTGGGCGCCACGCTGCCACGACGTGGACTCACGTTCCAGCGCCCGCGCCCCGCTCCGCGGATCGGTCAGCTCTCGCTGTTCTGACGTACCATCGCCGCCATGCGCGGGCTCGTCGCTCTGGTCGTGCTCTCCGCGTGTGGCGACGGCGTGCCCGGCCCCGATGCGACCGGGACGCCCGACGCGAACGTCGGGCTCGTACGCGTGCGGTTCCCCGGTCATGTCGAGACCGACGTGTTCTTCCAGAACGTGGATTCGTCGCTCGTTCTCGCCACGCACACCGACCGCGACGGCGAGGCGAACGCCTACATGGCGCCCGGCGGCTACGTCACGGTGGTCAGTCGCGACGCGTTCACCACGACGATCTTCACGTGGGCCGGTGTCGAGGGAGGCGACGAGCTGGAGCTGCTCCGCGACGCACCCGGTGTCGATCCGGCGACGGTGTTCCTCTCGATTCCACCCGATGATCCATCGACGTTCTTCTATCAGCTCGTCTCGTCGTGCGGCGTGTCCGCGATCAACGGTGCCGAGATCGACGTCCTGCCGGTCGAGCTCGTGAACTGTCCCTCCACCACGGTCGGCATGCTCGTACAGACGTTCGGCGGGGTCAGCCGGTTCCTGTTCCGCGAGGCGGTCTCGATCCAGCAGGGTGCAGTGATCTCGCTCGAGGGGCCGTACCTCGACCTCGCGACGCTGACCGTGCACGCGGTCAACGTGCCTCCGCAGCTCCCGCGGCTCACCGCGCGCGCCGCGCTCGTCGGCAGCGGCTCGGAGCTCTACGTCGGGGACGACTTGTCGGAGATCGCGGCGACGGGAGGCACCGCGACCACCGCGATCTCGATGCCGCTACCGTCGACGGGCGTACTCGCGTGGCAGCTGCGCGGCACGCACGCATCCCAGCTCGGCGCGACCTCCGCGACGGCATGGGGCCCGGTGACTCACGCGGTGACGCTCGATTTCGGCGCCCCACTTCGCCACTACACGTCGACGCCGCACTACGTGCCCGCGCAGCACGCGATCCGGTGGACCGAGGACCCGGTGGGCCGCGTCGCCGACGGGGTGATCGTGTCGCTGCCGTGGCAGCACGTCGGCACCGGCGAGGGACTGACCTGGCGGGTGCTCGCGCCACGCTCCGA